>NZ_QTYG01000018.1:0-49816 GCF_003462045.1 Ruminococcus sp. AM31-15AC
CACGTGAGCGTGTGAGTTGAAATTATTTTTCCAAAACTGAACCGTATTCCCAGTTGTGTCACGCTCCACGTGAGCGTGTGAGTTGAAATTTATTGTGACTTCAAGTGCGACTATTTGTGACTTGTCACGCTCCACGTGAGCGTGTGAGTCAATTTTCGTTTCAACGCAGGACTTATCGATATTGAATAATACAAATAACCGCTCCGCTACGGTGAGGCGGTATTTTTATACCCAAATACTATACATTTTTCATGTGTTTTCCGTCAAATCCGCCAATTCACACCCCGAAATTTGTGCAAACAAATGATTTATAATTTAATTTGGCAACATTTCTGCAATTGTTGCATTTTTTCTGCAACAAAATACCCACTTTTCGTGTATAAGTAGAAGAGGTTTCACCACAAATCGGAAACCTTGCGGAGCGACAGTGTATGAGGAAACATTTTGTCAACGTGAGTTAGGTGAACACGATGAGAGGTTCTGATCGCACAGAAAAGCACTTCCTGCACTCCGTCTGAAGCTTGAAAATTGAATATTTATACCGAAACATCTTAGCTATACCCCATGAGCATACTGCTAAATTTAATTGTTATAACCGCCTTTGTTGACATTATTCATATAAAATGGTATACTTAAAATAAAATTTATACATAATGAAAAGAGTAAATGTGATGAATAAACATACCACTATCGATAAGTCAACAGGCGGGAAAAAATGTAGCTGCTTTAAACGCTGCGGCGGCTGTCAGTTGGATAAGGTCTACGCCCAGCAAATAGAATGGAAGCAGGCAAAAGCCGATAGAATGTTGAGCCGCTTTTGCAGACCTCAGCAGATAATAACTATGGACGACCCCTATAATTATCGCAATAAAGTCCAAACTGTCTATAAGGTCAATAGCTCAAAGCGTATCGTCTCAGGAGTATATCAGTCCTCTACCCATAGCATGGTAATAACTGACGATTGCTTTTTGGAGGATATAAGAGCACAGCAAATAGTCGCTACCCTTAAAGAGCTTATGGCTGACTTCCGAATCCTGCCATATAACGAGGAAAGCGATCAGGGTCTTCTTAAGCATACCCTTATCCGTACCTCCCAAACAACAGGCGAGGTAATGCTCGTGCTAGTTACAGCTACCCCCATATTTCCTGCAAAGAAAAATTTCGTTAAAGCTATCACCGAGAAACACCCATATATAACCACTATCGTCCAAAACGTTAATAAAGGCAGAGTTCCTCTTACTTTGGGCGACCGTGATATTATAATGTACGGCAAAGGCTATATCACCGACGAGATGTGCGGCTGTAAGTTCAGAATTTCACCTCATTCTTTCTATCAGGTAAACCCCGAGCAGACCGAAAAGCTATATTCCAAAGCAGTTTCCTGTGCAGAGCTTAAAAAAGGCGATAAAGTTATCGATGCCTATTGCGGAACAGGTACTATCGGTCTTATCGCTGCAAAAAGCGGTGCAGACGTGGCAGGCGTTGAGCTTAATGCCGAAGCCGTAAAGGACGCAGTTTCAAATGCCAAGCTCAATAAGCTTGACAATATCAGGTTTTATAATGAGGACGCAGGTGAGTTCATGACAAAGCTTGCGCAGGCAGGGGAGAGCTGTGATACAGTTTTTCTTGACCCTCCAAGAGCAGGCACAACAGAAGAATTTGTTGAAGCCTTGGGCAAACTCAGACCTGAAAAGATAGTCTACGTTTCCTGTAAAATAGAAACTCTCGAGCGTGATTTGAAGCTTCTTGCAAAAATAGGCTATAAAGCACAGCTTATCCAGCCCGTTGATATGTTCCCGCATACCACAGGTATCGAAAATGTGGTGCTTTTAAAAAGAAAAATGATATCGCTCACACCAAATAGAACACATGATAAAAAGGGGGATAAAAAAATTGAACGAAAAGGTAAAACTTCTCACAGATAATATTGAAAAAGTCATTGTCGGTAAGACCGACTCCGTGCTTAAAATAATCACAGCCATGCTTTGCGGCGGTCATGTTCTTATCGAGGACGTGCCTGGAGTAGGCAAAACTCAGCTTGTATCAGCCCTTGCAAGGTCAGTGGACGGCAAATATAACCGTATCCAGCTTACCCCTGACGTTATGCCGTCCGATATCGTTGGCTTTTCTATGATAGACCAGAAAACTCATGAGCTTGAGTATAAAGAGGGTGTGGCAATGTGCAATTTCCTCTTGGCAGACGAAATAAACAGAGCCTCCCCAAAATCTCAGTCAAGCTTGCTTGAAGTCATGGAAGAACATCAGATATCCATTGACGGTAAAACTCATGAACTTCCATTGCCCTTTATGGTGCTTGCCACACAAAACCCTGTGGAAACTTACGGCACTTATCATTTGCCTGAAGCCCAAATGGATAGATTTCTTATGAAGATATCAATGGGCTATCCCTCATATGATGATGAGCTTGATATCATGTCAAGAGCCGAAAGATCAGGCTTTGCAAAGAATATCCAGCCTGTCATGACCCTTGAAAACGTCCGTGAGCTTATGGGTTACGCTGAAAATGTGACCGCAGAGCTTTCTGTGAGAAAATATATCCTGAGCCTTGTTACCGCAACAAGAAATTCAGATTATGTAAAGCTTGGCGTTTCTCCCCGTGGAAGCATCGCACTGCTTAAAGCCTCAAAAGCCTATGCCTTTGTTCAGGGCAGAGGATTTGTCATGCCGGATGATGTCAAGGCTGTTATGCCTGACGTTCTTGCACATAGACTTATGCTTTCTCCAAAGGGCAAATCTGCCTTTGCAAACGAAAGGGAAGTCCTTGAAAATATCGCTCTTACAGTAAAATCACCTGACGCAATAGAGAAATAGAGGATATGACCCCATGAAAAATCTTTTAGGTTATCTTACCTGCGTGGCGGTGGCGATACTGCTTAGAGTTTATATAAACGGAAGTGGCGGTACACTTGTGCTTTATCTTTTAGCCATAGCCTTTGTGATATCTCTTGCGACACTTCTTATTACCAAGCGTAAACTTGTGGCAGCAATAAAGCTTTCCACAGAAATAAGTGCAAAGAACGAGGAGTTTGACGCTGACATAATGCTTTTAAATGCAATACGCATTATTCCCTCATGCGTTGTTGAGGTAACGGCAGAGTGTTCAGATAATATCGGTGCTGTAAGCCCACTTGAATTAAAAACTATCGTGGCAGGCGGCAGACAGCAAAGCATCAGCGTTAAGCTGAAAACACGCTATGCAGGTCTTGGCACAGTGAAAATAAAAAGCATACGTCTGCATGACTATCTTGGAATAATCACCCTTCACCTTGACAGTTCACGTTATGAAAAAGCCGTGGGAAAAATAAAGATAATGCCGAATATCCCTGACACTGGCTCTCAAACAGAGCTTCTTAAAGCAACTTCCGAGAACGCTTCATTTGACGATAACGAAAGCGAATCAGATGAAAATGCACTTGGTCTTACAGGCGTTCCGGGCTATGACCACAGACAGTATGAGATAGGCGACCCGCTGAAAAGAATAAACTGGAAGCTTTCTTCAAAACGTGACGAGCTTATGGTGCGCCTTGATGAAAAGGTCACGGCTTCAAGTCAGGCGTTTTTCCTTGATATACCAAGCGAAAATCATGACCCTATGTTTGCTGTGAATATCGATAATATAGTCGAAGCGAGCCTTGCAATGCTTTCAATGCTTATCATGGAGGGCTTTGAGAGTGAGTATAATTATTATCTTGACGGCTGGAAAAGCATGAAAATAAAGCAGGCAGGTGATATAATAGAGCTTCAAAACGACCTTGCGGCAATAGCACCATATCCGCAGGAAAAGCGTTTTGCCTTTTCTCATGAGATAGGCAAGACAGCTCCTATCTGCTTCACAGCCTGCATGGCGACTTCTCAGGGGGAATTTTCTTCTCTTATAGAAGAATTTAACGGCTCTTTTGTAGTGACACGTCTTAGCGGTCTTGATAAGCAGACAGAAAATATGTGGCTTGTAGACGAAACTTTCGAGTTTCGTAAAATGACATAGGGGGTGTGGCTTTTGAATACTAAAACTGCTCAGATAAAAAACACCCTTGTGAATATTCTTTCAAAATATGCTTTGCCGCTGCTCCTTGGAGCAGTGGTCATGAACATAATCTTTAAGACCTATCTTGTAGACAATGTCAGACTTTATACTTTTGGATATGTGGTCTATGAATGTCTGCTGTTCGCTCTTTTTGAGTGGCTGAAGCCGAAAAAAGTCCTGCGAGGTCTTGTCTATACCGCCCTTATGGCGGCAGTGCTGTTTTTGGGCTTTCAGCTTCTTCATGCTGGATTTGAACATTCTGGAAAATCATTTATCAATTGGTTTTATGTAAACAGGCAGGAGATAGGTCAGATAGATGAATATTTCTACTTTCTGTTTGTGGGACTAGGCTTCTTTATCATTTCGGTGCTTTATTATTTCACCATTGTGCGCTATAGAAGTTTTGGAACGATGCTCGTTTTGCTTTTTCCGTTTTTTATTTACGGAAAGCGTGCCGACTCAATGGATACTCTTGACATAACCATAATGCTCACTGTGTTCATTGCACTTATGGTGCACAGCAGACTTGTTTCAGACGAGAGCAAGCATGACCTTGTTATAAACGGCTCTTATGTGGCGGCATCGGCGGTTTTCGTTACCCTTGTGGGTGCGCTTGCAATGCTTATGCCGACTTCCTCAAAGACATCTTATCTTGAAAAAAACAGCAACTTCTTTGATGTGAATATCAAAAGCAGTGGCACATATGACAACCTTAGTGATGAGTCTTCCCCAAGATTTGGCGCAGAAGCAACGGGCGAGATACTTTTCAACTTTACCACAACTTCTGATGAGCAGGTCATTTACCTCAGAAGACAAGCCTTTGACCTTTTCAGAAACGAGAAGTGGGTAACAGACGATAGCTTCTACAATTTTCATTTTGATAAAAATGTTCATCTTTATGGTGACAACGAGGTGAACTCACCGAGCTATGTTTACAGCATAGCAAAGTCACTTGCGGATAAGGATTACAGCAAGGATCTTGGCGTGGAAAAGTCACAGTTTCCTGATGATCTGTTCAGTGAAAAGGCAGTCATGAATCAGTTTAGCGACAGCTTTACCCCTAGCTATATCCCTGCCCCGCTGATGATAACCCCAGGGGAAAACAACGTTTATATCAAAACAACTCACAGCGAGGTCTACAGACCATATGACACCGCAGGAAATAAGCTTGGCATCAGCTTTGAGTATATTCCTGAAACGGAGAGCGAAAGACAGGCTGCGGCAAATCTTGATATGACCGAAAATCAGTTCAAACTGCTGCTTTCTTACGGCTTGACAAACGGAGATGTCACATCAAATCAATCGGTGAATATTTATAATATATATGCGTTGTACACAGACGTTTCTGCATATGACGATAAGGGTGGAAAAATGGAGGCTCTTGCAAAGAGCATAACGGAAAACTGCAAAAATGATTATGAGAAGGCTCAGGCGCTTGTGGATTATTTTGAGCAGAACGGCTATGTTTACGATAACGAGTATGAGCCTGACGACGAGTCTATCGCATATTTTCTTTTCACGAGCAAGCGTGGAAACTGCACGAACTATGCCACAAGCATGACGCTTATGGCGAGAATGCTGGGACTTCCAGCAAGGTATGTTGAGGGCTTTGCAGCATATGAAAAGAATGAACGTGGAGAGTTTGTGGTAAGAGATAGCCACGCTCACGCTTTTGTAGAGGTCTTTATCACAGGTATTGGCTGGATGACTTTTGACCCGACAGTTCCGGGCTATCAGCGTGACTACAGTGCAAATGGTACGAACTTTGATGTTTCAACTTTTGTAAGCTATTTCAGCAAGATCGCACTGTTTATCGGTGTAGCGTTTGTGCTTGTGGTTTTCGTTTTCCTTAACAGAATTATCGAGGTATTTTTCCGACTGTCACTTAAATTCAGAGATAACGGCGACAGAGTCATAAGGCTTTACAGGCGGGTGATAAGGCTTTTGACCATAGCTTCTAATGATAAGCTATCGGGATACACGCCTGAAATGATAAGAGAATATCTTGTTAAGAGGCGTGGAGTTGAGCTTGGCGGTCTTATAGATCTTTTTGAAAAGACCTGCTTCGGTGGATATGTTCCTGATGAAGCCGAGTGGAAAATGGTCTATGCAGAGTACAAAGTACAATGGAAAAAGCTCACAAAGCGTGAGAAAACTTCTTTGGAGCTTGATAAGAATATGTAATGAAATGGCTGTGCGGAAAAATCACGCACGGCTATTTTTTTTGTATAAAAAAGGCTGCCGTATAAAACAGCAGCCTGAGAGTGTAAAAAACCTCCGAAAGAGCAGGACGTCAATGACGCCCACTGTATCTGATATTTAATTAAAGTGAAGCAAGAAGATCGCTCATTGCGTAAAGTCCTGCCGGCTTTCCACAAAGGAAAACGCCTGCATTCACTGCACCCACAGCGAAAACCTGCTTTGAATGAGCTTCGTGCTTGAGGGAGATGACTTCATCTCTGCCTGCAAAGATTATCTCATGCTCGCCAACAATAGTGCCACCACGGACAGAGTGCATACCGATCTCGGTCTTTTCTCTCTTTGCTCTTACAGAATGACGATCGTAAACATAGTGATACTTGTTGTCAAGCTCCTCGTTTATTGCGTCTGCAAGCATGATAGCAGTGCCTGACGGAGCGTCTATCTTCTGGTTATGGTGCTTCTCGATTATCTCGATATCATACTGACCGCCAAGAACTTTTGCGGCAGTTTTTGCAAGATTTGCAAGAAGATTGA
The DNA here is from genome assembly GCF_003462045.1 of Ruminococcus sp. AM31-15AC. Classification (NCBI taxonomy): domain Bacteria; kingdom Bacillati; phylum Bacillota; class Clostridia; order Eubacteriales; family Oscillospiraceae; genus Ruminococcus; species Ruminococcus sp. AM31-15AC. The sequence goes on from NZ_QTYG01000018.1 coordinate 6,782, forward strand.
TACCAAGGGTCATGTTGAATGTGAAGAAAACAGGTATCTGCTCGGAAGCCTTGTGTATCTTCGCTGTATCCTCTTCTGTATAGCCTGTGGTAGCTATTACAAGTGCAGTGCCGTTTGAAAGGCAATAGCTGAGAAGTCCGTCCAGTGCGGAAGGGTGTGAGAAGTCGATGATTACATCAGGCTTTTCAGGCAGGTCGGCAGGCTCTTTTACTACAGGGAAGTCTGTATAAGCCTCGCCAAATTTGTCGATACCTGCGCTTACTGTGCAGTCGTCACGCTCTGATATAACGTCATATATGAACCTGCCCATTTTTCCGCAGGCGCCACATATTGCGATCTTAGTCATTTATATCATTCCTTTTCTTTTTGATTTGTAGATAAACGTAAGTGATAATGTCAAAGACAGCGTTTGGGCTGTCGGGGACGCCAACCCTTACATTAGTACAATTTTATAATGGTAAACATAAAGGGCGAATTTCTCCGCCCTTTGTATTTTTTACTTGATAAGTCCGAGAGCGTTCATTGACGCTTTCAGCTTTTCTATCTTATCATCGCTCATTCTTACAAGCGGCAGACGACACTCGCCGACCTCAAAGCCCATAAGGTTAAGAGCTTCCTTGACAGGGATAGGGTTTACGTCGCTAAAAAGTGCCTTTGCAAAACCAAGGGTCTTGAATACCTTTTCTCTTGCTTCCTCGTACTTTCCATCAAGGCAGAGCTGTGTGATCTCATGTGTTTCAAATGGCATACAGTTGGAAAGAACTGAAATAACACCCTTTCCGCCCAGAGCCATGATAGGAACTATCTGATCGTCGTTGCCTGAATAGATATCAAGGTCATCGCCGCAGAGAGCTGCCACCTGTGTTATCTGGCTGATGTTTCCGCTTGCTGCCTTGATAGCAACGATATTGTCTATCTTTGCAAGCTCACGGCAGGTCTCAGGAAGAATGTTCACACCTGTTCTTGACGGTACGTTGTAAAGAATGATAGGCAGTGTAACAGCCTTTGCGATAGCGGAGAAGTGTGCGATAAGTCCTGCCTGTGAAGTCTTATTATAATAAGGTGTAACACAAAGCAGAGCGTCAGCACCAAGCTCCTCAGCCTTCTTAGAAAGGTTTACGGCATACTCTGTATGGTTTGAGCCTGTGCCTGCGATAACAGGAACTCTGTGATTTGTCTTTTCAACAGCATAGCGGATACACTCGATATGCTCCTCATCTGTCATGGTAGCACTTTCGCCTGTTGTTCCGCAGATTATGATAGCGTCTGTGCCGTTATCGATGTTGAAATCGATAAGCTCGCCCAGCTTGTCAAAGTTGATAGAGCCGTCAGCGTTCATAGGTGTAACGATAGCAACGCCTGCACCTGTGAAAATAGTCTTTTTCATAAACAGCACTCCTTTCGTGCGTATATATGTGTTATATTAGTCAAAATAGCCCTTTGCTGCAAGAAGCTCAGCCAGCAGAACTGCTCCGCCTGCCGCACCTCTCAGTGTATTGTGTGAAAGGCAAACGAACTTATAGTCATACTGTGAATCTTCTCTCAGTCTGCCTATAGAAACTGCCATACCGCCCTCAAGGTTTCTGTCGAGCTTAGCCTGTGGACGATCGTTCTCTGTGAAGTAGTTAAGGAACTGCTTTGGAGCGCTTGGAAGCTGAAGCTCCTGTGGAACACCGCTGAAATCTTTCCAAGCCTGAAGGATCTCTTCCTTAGAAGGTTTATTCTCAAATGATACGAAAACTGCTGCTGTGTGACCGTCGGAAACAGGAACTCTCAGGCACTGTGTTGTGATAGCTGGAGCTGTTGCGTCAACGATAACATCGCCCTCAATATGACCCCAGATCTTAAGAGGCTCTTTCTCAGACTTTTCTTCCTCGCCGCCGATATAAGGGATAACGTTGTCAAGTATCTCAGGGAAGCTTTCAAATGTCTTGCCTGCGCCTGAAATTGCCTGATATGTGCAGGCAAGAGCCTTTGTTACCTTATACTTATCCATAAGAGGAGCAAGAGCAGGAACGTAAGACTGGAGTGAGCAGTTAGACTTAACTGCGATAAATCCTCTCTTTGTGCCAAGTCTTTTTCTCTGTGAAGCGATTATCTCGATATGCTCAGGGTTTACCTCAGGAATGACCATTGGAACATCAGGAGTATGTCTGTGTGCGGAGTTGTTTGATACAACAGGGCATTCAGCCTTTGCATACTTTTCTTCAAGGGCTCTTATCTCGTCTTTCTTCATATCAACTGCGCAGAATACGAAATCTACCATTGAAGCGATCTTCTCAACGTCCTCCTCGGCGTTCAGAACTGTAAGCTCGCCGATAGCTTCCGGCAGAGGCTCTGAAAGCTTCCACTTGCCTGCAACTGCGTCCTTGAGCTTTTTGCCTGCCGAACGTGGTGAAGCGGCAACGCATACTACATTGAACCATGGGTGTTTGTCAAGAAGCAGAGAAAATCTCTGACCTACCATTCCTGTTGCACCGATGATACCGACATTGTACTTTTTCATATTAAAACTCCTTTTCCTGTGCCATGGTAACAATTTTCTTTGGCGTTATACACTAAAATCACGCACTGTTCAAATGTTATTTTGCACAAAACATAAAAAATAAACAAATAATAAAAAAACTGGTTGAAAACCAGTTCATCATACAATATAATAAGAATGTTGACATAAAAATTTATGCCGATAGCACTCCACCATTTGTAATGATGACAACTGATAGTCTATTAAACTAACAGTCAGCAGGAGTGTTCCCGATACTCCGCTTCGGCAGTTTTACCTTTCTCATTTACCATAGGCGTTGGGACGCTGTTGTGTGGGGTCACACGAAAAATGATACTCATTTCAACTGCACCTCTATCTGTTCTGTTTAATGATAACAAATATTTAGCGTTCTGTCAATACATATAGATAAAAATATTTTAATTTTCTGTAAATTAATAAGTTTATATGAAATTAAATGGCTTTAAAGAATGTTGACAGTTGTTGGAATAAGGACTTTGAGAATGGTGAGAGTGGGACGTAGAGGACGCTGTTGCCTACATTATTATAATTATTATATTTTAAGTAAATAGGAGATATTTAAAATGCTTGATATCAACAACATGAAAAGATCGGATTTTTATTATGACCTGCCGCAGGAGCTTATTGCACAGACCCCTGTCGAGCCTAGAAATGCTTCGAGAATGATGAAGATAAACAGGCAGACGGGAGAGGTGGTACACGACCATTTCTATAATCTATGCAATTATCTCAAAAAAGGTGACTTACTTGTGCTTAACGACTCAAAGGTGCTTCCTGCGAGGATATACGGCGAGCGTGAGGACACAGGCTCGTTCATTGAGTTTTTGCTTGTGGAGCAGAAAGAGAACATGGTCTGGGAGATTCTTTGCAGACCTGGCAAAAAAGCCAAGATCGGCACAAGATTTGTTTTTGGCGGTGGTAAGCTGAAAGCGGAGATAATTGATGTGTTGGAGGACGGAAACCGTATCGCACGATTTGAGTGCGAGGAGAATTTCTTTGCCACACTTGACGAGATAGGTCAGATGCCTTTGCCGCCTTATATTACTGAAAAGCTGAAGGACAAGGACAGATACCAGACGGTTTATGCTCATGAGCTTGGCTCGTCTGCTGCGCCTACTGCCGGTCTGCATTTCACTGAACAACAGCTTGAGGACTTAAAGGCAATGGGTGTGAACATTGCGTATGTTACTCTGCACGTTGGTCTTGGCACGTTCAGACCCGTTAAGGAGGACAAGGTACTTGACCATAAGATGCACAGAGAGCACTATGAGCTTAGCCGTGAAACTGCAGACATGATAAACGAAACGAAGAAAAATGGCGGACGTGTTATTGCGGTGGGTACTACTTCATGCAGGACGCTGGAGAGCGTGGCGGCATTCAATGACGGAAAGATAGTTCCATGTGACGGTTACACGGAGATATTTATTTATCCTGGCTTTGAGTTCAAGGTGCTTGACGGACTTGTTACTAATTTTCACCTGCCTGAAAGCACGCTTATTATGCTTGTTTCTGCATTTATGGGATACGAGAACACTATGAACGCTTATAAGATAGCTGTGGAGGAGAAATACAGATTTTTCAGCTTTGGTGATTGTATGCTCATAATATCTGAGTGAGGAATTAAGGTATCGCCTGCGGCGATGATATCTCATTTCAAACTTTGTTTTACGGAGGTTTTTTTCTATATGAATGACGTTAAGTCAGGGGAGAAGAAACGACTGTATTTATATGACAATCTGAAATTTCTGCTTATAGTGCTTGTGGTCTTGGGGCATTTGATAGACGACAGCACTGTCAAGCTTTTTGGTGACGGCGGCGGTGAAACAGGTGTACCGCAGGCAAAGGTTTTTAGCGGCGCATTTTTGTTTCTGTATGCTTTTCATATGCCGATGTTTATATTCATATCAGGACTGTTCAACAGGGGGCATGATGACGGCAGGAAAGTGCTTGGAAAGACGCTTGGATTTGTTGTTATCGGAATGTTAATGAAATGCCTGAATTATTGGTCGCAGGTGAGATTTCAGACGGACTTTGACAAGGAAAACAGTGATGGCGAGATTTTCTTTGACCTTTTAGGCGGCGACGGTGTATATTGGTATATGTTCGCAATGGCGGCATTTATGGTGCTTTGCTATCTGTTAAGAAACAGCAGACCTTGGGCGGTGCTTACGGCGGCTATGGTGACGGCACTTGCGGCAGGGTATGACCCTAGCGTGGGCGATGAATATGAGCTATCCAGGATAGTGGTGTTTTTCCCGTTTTACTACTGCGGATATTTGCTTGACCCTGAAAGGGTGGCTGATTTTGTGAAGAAGTGGTATGTAAGGGTGCTGTCCTTGGGAGTGATAGGCATTTGGGCTTATTTCTGCTTTGGAAAAACAAAGCTTGTTTATCGCTGAGAATGCTTCTTACGGGAAGAAACTCTTATTTTTCCATATCTGAAGCAACGGACATGGATTGCACTTTTTTGAGCAGGCTTCTTGTTATGGGTATCTCGGCACTGCTTTGTTTGGCGGTGCTTGGTATTGGGCTTGATGTGAAGATTCCACTGATAACAAAGTGCGGTTCCAGGACTTTGCAGGTGTACTTCTGGCACAGGACTATTGTTTATATGCTCACATACTATGGTTATCAGGCATATCTTGCAAAGGCTTTTCCTGAACGTTGGGAGCTTTATTTGGCACTTACAGCGATACCTATTGTATTGGTGCTTTGCATAAAAATATTTGGTGTGCCTCTGGATATGGTGCTTAAAGGGATAAGGGGCAGGAATGATATCATAAAGGAGAACGGAAATGGAAAATAACTTTTTTAAGAGCGTTATTGACGCAGACGATGCACCTGTGGTCATTTGCGACCTTGAGCATACGATAGTATAATTGAACCCGACAGCGGTCAAAAGATATGCAAAGCGTGGTGGAGCGGCTCTTGTGGGCAGATCCATAAAGGGCTGTCACAATGAGGATTCTAATGCTAAGATAGAACAGGTCATTGCATGGTTCAAAAAGGACAAGGGCAACAACAAGGTGTATACTTTCCACAACGAAAAGGAAAATAAGGACGTTTACATGATAGCTCTCAGAAATGATGAGGGAGAGCTTATTGGATATTATGAAAAGCATGAGTACAGAACAAGAGAAAGTATGGCTATGTACGATCTTAGAAATGGTGAGAATTAATGGATAAGATCATTGACCTTTCGCTGCCTGAAAAATGCAGGATTCTTGCTGTCAGCGATATCCATACCCATTGGCAGCTTTTTGACAGACTGCTGAAAAAGGCAAAATATGACCCGCAAAATGACTATCTTGTGATAGTCGGCGACATACTTGAACATGGCAGTGACAATATAAAGACCCTTGAATATGTCAAGGCTCTTTGCGATAAAAGTGACAAGGCAATATTATTAATGGGCAATAATGACATAATGTGTTCAAGAATGGCTTATCACTATGAGTTCAAGTGGTTCCAGCAGCAGTTTTACCGCAATGAGCATAACACTTTCAGGCAAATGGCTAATACACTGGGATATGTTGATTGCTGGGAAGGCAACTGGCTTGAGATAAGAGAAAAGGTTGTAGAGAAGTATGGCGAGCTGTTATCTTTTATAAGAGAGCTTCCAACGTGCCTTGAAACAGAGGAATATGTTTTTGTTCATGCAGGGCTTGAAAACCGTCCTGATTGGAGAAATACAGATGATATTTATGCTATAACTGTTCCGTGGTTTTTGCGGAAAGAAAATCCAACAGGAAAGCAGCTTGTATTCGGGCATTATCCCACATACAATTATAAGCGTTCAAATGTGACTAATCTTCCGATAATCGACAGCAAAAAGAAAATGATATGTATTGACGGCGGAATGACTATCAAGAAGGCTTGTCAGATGAATTTGTTTATCATTGATAAGTGCGGCGAGAATTATTCTCATAGAATAATTTGGGATACAGATGTGCCAAAGAAAACTGTCTTAAAGGATTTTTCATGTGACATGAAACCTGTTTATATTGATTGGGAAAAGCAGGATATAACGATAATTGAGAAAAATGGATATACGACAAAGGTCAGAGATGAGTATTCAGGGGGCGAGGGTCTTATTCCTGACCGTGAAATATATTTTTTTGATGAAAAGCCTCATGTATATCAGTTTTTGTCATCGTTTCCTGCTGTCAGAAAAGGTGAGCGGGTATCGGTCTTTTACGAAGATGAAACAATGTCTTTGGTAATTTCGGAAAATGCCACAGTCGGCTGGCTGCCGTCTGATATAATAGAATGATAAAGGAGAATTTATGTTTACATTACTTAAACAAGAGGGTGCTGCACGCAGGGGGCAGTTTGAAACTGTTCACGGAACTATTCAGACGCCTGTTTTTATGAACGTGGGAACTTCGGCGGCGATAAAGGGCGGAGTTTCTTCCATTGATCTGAAAAATGAACTTAAAACGCAGGTGGAGCTTTGCAATACCTATCATTTGCACGTCAGACCGGGCGATGACATTATATACAAAATGGGCGGACTTCACAAGTTCATGAACTGGGACAAGCTATTCTTACAGACAGCGGCGGATTTCAGGTATTTTCTTTGGCCAAGCTGCGTAAAATCAAAGAGGAGGGCGTGTACTTCAACTCTCACGTTGACGGTCGCAGGATTTTTATGGGCCCTGAGGAGAGTATGCAGATACAATCGCATCTTGCGTCTACTATCGCAATGGCATTTGACGAGTGTGTGGAAAACCCTGCTGAGCATAGCTATTCAAAGGCAAGCTGTGATAGAACGGTAAGGTGGCTTGAGAGATGTATCGCTGAGCAGAAAAGGCTCAACGGGCTTGAGAATACTATAAACAAGCATCAGATGCTGTTCGGCATCAATCAGGGCTGTACTTATGAGGATCTGCGTATCGAGCATATGAAGCGCATAAGAGAAATGGAATACTGTTCGGGCTTTGCTATTGGCGGTCTGGCGGTGGGTGAGCCTACTGAGGTAATGTATAACATTATCGAAAAGGTCGAGCCTTTTATGCCAAAGGATAAGCCGAGATATCTTATGGGCGTTGGCACGCCGACAAACATAATCGAGGCTGTTTACAGAGGTGTGGACTTCTTTGATTGCGTAATGCCAAGCAGAAATGCACGTCACGGAACGCTGTTCACATGGAACGGTATTATGCACATCACTAATAAAAGGTATGAAACTGACCCTAGACCTATTGACGAGCATTGCGATTGTCCTGCTTGCCGTAATCACAGCAGGGCGTACATTCGTCATCTGTTCAAGTCTGAGGAGCAGTTGGGCGGCAGGCTGGCAGTTATGCACAATCTGTATTTCTACAACACGCTCACGGAGAAGATAAGAGAGGCTCTTGACGAGGGCAGATTTGAGCAGTTCAGAAATCAATACAGCTCGCTTCTTGCTTCAAAGTGTGAGGATTAACAAAATATAACGGTATGACGCTGTTTTCGGAAAATGCAAAGATGTTATTTTGTATTTTACGGAGATGGCGTTTTTTCGTTGAGTGGAGGCTATTTTATTTGATGAAAGCATGGTTTTGTTGCTTCGACTGGCGAACGCTAATCGCCCCTGCAGAAAAGGTGTGGTAGCAGGTGTAAAAAGTGTGGGTGCAGATAAAAATATAAGGGAAGTCAAGATTGAATGTAAAGCTGTTTTTATAAATTATACAGGGGGATTATATGAGTATTTTTGAGCTTTTTCTTACTGCGTGTGGACTTTCTATGGACGCTTTTGCGGTATCGGTGACTAATGGGCTTTGTGTCAGAAAGGGGAGAGTCAGGGGAGCATTGATGTGCGGTATCATATTCGGGCTTTTTCAAGGGATAATGCCTGCGATCGGCTATGCGCTTGGCATGAATTTTGCGGAGTACATAGAGAAGTTCGACCACTGGATAGCTTTGATACTGCTTGGATTCATAGGGTTGAACATGATATGTGGTTCGGGGGACGATGAGATCCAGACAGGGGGCAGGCTCACTTTCGGGGCGGTGTTGGTGCAGGGATTTGCGACTTCGGTTGACGCTCTGGCTGTGGGCATAAGCTTTGCGGCACTTGGTGTGGGCATAGTCAGGTCGGCGGCGTTTATATGTGTTGTTACGGCGGCCTTATCGTTCTGTGGGTTTATGCTTGGTAACAAATTCAGCGGAAAACTCAAAAGCAAGGCAAGGATAGTTGGGGGAGTTATTTTAATATGTATAGGGCTTAAAATATTCGCTGAACAGACTATATTTGCTTAAAACAACTTTCTTATTCACATAAATATGTATCACATAGATATCTTTGTGAATTTTAATTTAACAATTACAGGTGTGTATGTTCATAAACAAGCCACAATATCAGTGTATAATAAATCTCGTGATTTTTAGACAAGTGTATAAATTTGCGATTGATGTACAAACTTATGATAAGTGTACAAAGTTATGATATGTGTATAAACTTGCGATAAGTGTAAAAATTAGTGCATGGTGACCGACAAGTTTATGGAAAGTCGGAGGGAGGAAAGGCTTTTTTTATAGCTGGTTTTATGAAAAAGCTATTTATTTTTGATTTGGACGGAACGCTTGTAAATTCTATTTATGATCTTGGGGACGCCATGAACGCGGTACTTGAGAGATATGGGTTTCCTGTGTTTGATTATGATACCTACAAGCATTTAGTGGGAAATGGTACTTTGAAGCTTGTTGAGCGGGCTTTGCCTGAGAAGCTGAGAAGTGAGGAGAACATCAAAAAGTATCATGCTGAGTTCTCTGAGGAATACAACAAGAGATGTGTGAACAAGACCAAGCCTTATGAGCATATCTGCGAGGTGCTTGACACGCTTCGCAATGAGGGCATTATGACGGCAGTGGCTTCAAACAAGCCTGACGGCTTTGTGAACTACATTGTAAAGAATATTTTCGGTGAGAAAGATTTTGACCTGATCGAGGGCAAAAAGGACGGTGTTCCGACAAAGCCTGCGCCTGAGATAATATACAATATTCTTGGCACGCTTGGGGTCAAGGCTGAGGAAGCTGTGCTTATTGGCGATTCTGATGTGGACGTTATGACGGCAAAAAATGCGGGTCTTGACTGCATTGGCTGTGAATGGGGCTTCAGGGGCAGAGAAGAACTTGAAAATGCAGGTGCGAAGTATATTGCGGAAGTTCCGCAGGACATAGTGAGCATTTGTCATGAGATAAACAGGATATAATTAAAACGGAGGATTTCATATATGAGTTTTGTAATGGCTGATTTTTACAAGAGATTTGTTGACGAGGAGCTTGACAGCGAGGGCAGACTTAAAAGCTTTAAGCTTGACCTGCCTGAGAACTTCAACTTCTCATATGACGTTATAGACGAGCTGGCTAAGAACGTGCCTGATAAGGTGGCTATGCAGTGGGTCAACGAAGATGGTGAGGAGCATATCTTCACTTACAAGGATCTTTCTGAAAAGAGCAGTCAGGTGGCTAACATGATGCTGGCACACGGAGTTAAGAAGGGCGATTTTGTTATGGCTGTTCTTAAACGTCATTATGAGTTCTGGTTCCTTGCTTACGGTCTTATGAAGATAGGCGCTATCCTTGTGCCTGCAACTTGTCAGCTCAAGAAAAAAGACTATGTTTACCGCTTTGACGCTGCGTCTATATCTTATATCGTGGCAACTGCGGAGGACGATGTTCCTAATCAGGTGGATTCAGCTCTTGAGCAGTACAGTGGCATGAAAGAGAAGTTTATCACTCACGGTGCTAAAGAGGGTTGGATAGACTTTCTCAGCGAAATGGACAAGTATCCAAAGACTTTTGAGAGGATCGAAACACACGTTACTGAGTCAATGCTCATGTATTTCAGCTCTGGTACTACCGGTTATCCTAAAATGGTACTGCACAAGTATTCACTGGCTGCGGCACACATTATCACTGCTAAGCACTGGCACCACCTTGATGAGAACTCACTGCACCTTACTGTTTCTGAGACAGGCTGGGCAAAGTGTGCATGGGGCAAGATGTTTGGTCAGTTTATCTGCGGTGCGACAACATTCGTATATGACTTCGACAGATTTATTCCTGCAAACGTGCTGAAAGTAATTCAGGATTACAAGCTGACTTCTTTCTGCGCACCTCCGACAATGTACAGATTTTTCATTAAGGAGGGTCTTGAAAACTATGACCTTTCTTCACTGAAATATAGCTGTATCGCCGGTGAGGCTCTTAACCCTGAGGTATTCAACAAGTGGTATGAGTACACAGGTCTTAAGCTTATGGAGGGCTTCGGTCAGACAGAGGGCGCTGTGCTTGTGGGCAATCTTTACGGCATGGAGCCAAAGCCGGGCTCGATGGGTAAGCCTACACCGCTTTACAATATCGGTATAGTTGACAACGAGGGCAAGCCTGTTAAGGTAGGCGAGACAGGCGAGATCGTTGTTTACGCTAAGAGAGGCGAGAACCCTGCGCTGTTCAAGGAGTATTACAGAAATCCTGAGGCAACGGACAACGCTTGGAGATTTGGTATGTATCACACAGGCGACACTGCTTACATGGACGATGACGGCTACTACTGGTATGTTGGAAGAACGGACGACCTTATCAAGGCTTCGGGCTATCGTATAGGACCTTTCGAGATAGAGAGTATCCTTATGGAACACCCTTCTGTACTTGAGTGTGCTATCACGGCGGCTGATGACGCTATCAGAGGCAAGGTAGTTAAGGCTACTATCGTGCTTGCAAAGGGCTACACTGCTTCTCCTGAGCTTGCTAAGGAGCTTCAGAACTATGTTAAGCAATCAACTGCACCTTACAAGTATCCTAGAATAGTTGAGTTCGTGGACGAGCTGCCTAAGACTATCAGCGGTAAGATACGCCGTGTTGAGATAAGAGAGAATGACAGCAAGAAGAATGGGTAATTGATTTAGATATGATAAAAGCACAATGCTCTTGGTGGGTGTTGTGCTTTTTGTTTGTTGCTTCGACGGGCGAGCAGTGTTCGCCCCTACGGAATTTTGCAGGACATTTTATTTTGCAATTTTCAATATTTTATATTTTTTCGTAAAAGTATTGACAAATATTTGGCTTTATGGTATTATATAATACTACCCTGAAATATGGGGAATTATAGAGAATCGGGAGAGGTGCTTTTTATGAAGAATGGTATGAAGAAAACGGCGGCTGTTGTTATGGCGGCAATGCTTATGGGCACGGGGGCTGTTGTACCTGCGGCGGAGGATATGGGGATATTCTCACAGACGGCTATCGTTGTGGAAGCGGCGAGTGTTGGCAAGGTAACGGGGCTTAAATCTAAGACGCTTTCAAACAGCGAGATACAGCTTAAATGGAGCAAGGTAAAGGGTGCGAGCGGTTACACTGTTTATATGCGAAAAAACGGCAAGTACAACAAGCTTGGGGATTGCAAGGGTACGAGCTACACAGTTAAGAAGCTGCCTAATGCAACGAGAGAAAATTTTAAAGTAAGGGCATACAAGACTGTAAAGGGCAAGAAAGTTTACGGAGAATATTCCGCAAACTGGAACACGGCGACCAATCCGCAGGCTTGCAAGGGTCTAAAGGTAAGCAGTGTTGGCACTGACAGCGTTAAGCTTCCTTGGACGAAGATAGGCTGTACAAATTACCGCATTTATCAGAACATAAAAGGCGAATGGAAAGAGATAGGCAAGACCACAGGGACAAGCTACACTGTGAAGAAGCTTGCGCCTGCGACAAAGTATCAGTTCAAGATAAGGGCTTGCAAGCAGGACGACAAAAAGACGAATAATAATCACTATGGCAAGTATTCGGGGGTCGTGACGGCGACAACTAAGAAGAGTGACAAAATCACACAGGCTGATATTGATGCTATGAAGGCAGAACTTACAGCATATTCAAGAGAAAAAGCAACGTATATTAAGGAACATTACACGGAGTTTTGGAAGTACGGCATAGATTATAATACGGTAGAAGAATATTTTTCAATGCTTGAAAAAAAACTTATTCCTAATGAGTCAAGTTATGATACTGTTGATACTATACACTTTGGAGAGAGCGTATCTACCCTTAATGATTTCATGAAACTTTACAAAGATTATATTGACTATGAGTACAATAAGAGAGGCGATGTGTACTATATTGTGTACATAGAGCCTTGCCCGAATGGTCTTGATGTAAACCCTAACCCTTGTTGGGCTGTGTATCTCCTTTACTAATAACGGACACATATGTCACAATCTTATTAAAACGTGTTGACTTTTGCACATTTCAGGTGTATAATAAAACTGAAAATAGATAAGAAAATGTACAATGCTCTTATGGGTGTTGTGCATTTTTTGTATCATATGGTTATCCTAATTGTGAGGTGAATGTTTTGCAGGCGGTTTATGAATATCCTCCGAAGCTGTCAAGGGCGGAGAGGCAGGTCAAGGCGGCACATGATATTGAAGAACACAGGAAAATGCAGAGGAATATGTATAAGAATATCCTGCTTGGGGTCGTTATCATCATAATTGGTGCGGTGTTTGCAAGTGCGGTCTTTGCAAAGGTTCTGCTTATACTGCTGGGGGCTTGCAATTGTTCTGTGGGCGGGCTTATGTATTGGTATTACTCGCTTTCACGGGACGCTGATGTTTACACGAGGATATATGAGGATCATATTGAACACTCTCAACGCATTGGGCTTTCTAAAAGCTATCTGCACATATGTCTTTACTATGACGAGATAGAGAAGTCTTATCAGACAAACAAGGGCAGACTCATTTGCGTGCTGAAAAATGTGGAGAAGTCAAGCTTTGTGGTAAAGGACAAAGAAGGCAGGGAAAGCACATACAAGTTAGAAGATAATACTGTAAGTCTGAGCTTTCAGGACACTAAGGGCAAGCTTGTGCTTATCAATGATTTTTATGAGAAGATAGGTTATCCACACAAGGAATACAATAAGATTGAGGACGAGGAGGACGATTATTACTCCGAGGAGGATATGAAGTGGGATAAGCTTCATAAGCATGGGCTGTAGTTGTAAACTTTTTGTTAAGCCCTTGAAATGTGGTGCGGAATGTGATAACATATTATTATATCAATACACTTGAAACACTATGACCGAGAGAGTAGTTTTGCTAAGGGTCTTCAGAGAGAAGCTGCGGCGTGTGTGCGTTTTCTGAAAGCGGCTTTATATCCTGACAAAATGAAGTTCACTTGCGAGTGGTCATGCCGAATGAGAGATAGTCTTTAGTAAGCGTGAACGTTTGTCTGCGTTAAGGACGGAAGAGTGTTGGCTCTTTACTGATAGGTGGTATAAACAAGAATTTCAAAGTCTTGTCCTGTTTAGTCGGGGCAGGGCTTATTTTTATAGGAGGATAAGTAATGAAAGAACAGTTGAAAAGCATTGACGAGCGTGCGAAAGAGGAACTTTCACATATTGATGACGCCAAGCTGCTGGAGGATTTCAGAGTAAGATTTCTTGGCAAAAAGGGAGAGATAACTTCCATACTTAAGCAAATGGGTAAGCTTTCCGCAGAGGAAAGACCTGTTATCGGTCAGCTTGCAAACAAGGTAAGAGCTGATATTGAGAATGCTCTCAATAAGCGTAAGGAAGAGCTTAAGAGCAAAATGGAGCAGGTAAGGCTTACAGAGGAAGCTATAGACGTTACGCTTCCGGGCAAGAAAACAAGAATAGGCAGACCTCACCCTCTGAACGCTACTCTTGAAGAGGTAGAGGAAGTGTTCCTTGGCATGGGCTTTGATATCGTTGACGGCCCAGAGGTTGAAACAGACCATTATTGCTTCGAGGCACTGAATATGCCTAAATCTCACCCTGCAAGAGATACGCAGGATACATTCTACATCAATGAGAACGTTGTTCTTAGAACACAGACTTCTTCTGTTCAGATAAGAACTATGGAGAAGAGAAAGCCGCCTATAAGAATCATTTCACCGGGCAGAGTTTATCGTTCTGACACAGTGGACGCTACACATTCACCGCTGTTCCACCAGATAGAGGGTCTTGTTATTGACAAGGGCATCACTATGGCTGACCTTAAGGGTACGCTGGAACTTCTTATGAAGCGTCTTTACGGCGAGGACACTCAGATAAGACTTCGTCCGCACCACTTCCCATACACAGAGCCTTCTGCTGAGGTCGATCTTATGTGCTTCAACTGCCATGGCAAGGGCTGTTCAATGTGCAAGCAGGAGGGCTGGGTAGAGCTTCTCGGCGCAGGTATGGTACATCCTAAGGTACTTGAGGGCTGTGGCATTGACCCTGAGGTTTACAGCGGATTTGCATTTGGTATCGGTCTTGAAAGAATAACAATGGGCAGATACAACATCAATGATATGCGTCTGCTTTATGAGAACGATATGAGATTTTTAGAGCAGTTCTGATGAATGAAGTTATAATGCAGAGCAGGCTTTACAGAAAGCTTGCGCCGTCAAAGGCTAAGCTTGTAACGTCGGCGGCTATCAGCACACTTATGGCGCTGATAGTAGGTGTTGGCGGTGGGTTATCGGTCATGCTTGTAAAAGAACAGCAGAGTGCATGGGATATGCTCGTGCTATGTGGGTTTCTGATGATTTTTCTGGGTATCCTGCTTTTTATCGGAATAAGAGGATTTAAAAGGCAGGTAAAACAATACAGAGGAAACCTTACAAGGCTGGAGCAATTTGACGCTCAGGATATGCTGGCTTTGGAAAGCGAGATAGAGGGAAGCGAGTTCAAATACAAGACCTTTTATCTACTTGACAGATATATGTATGTGCCTAAGGCTAAACTGCTTATAAAATATTCGGATATTAGAGAGTTCAAGACCATAGTTCACAGCACAAATGGTGTCAATGACAGCATGAAAGCTGAGATAACTGATAATTTCGGGATAAAATATACTGTGAACATAAAGCGGTGGAAGGATTTCTATATTTACAGACCGCTGTTTTTAAAGGACTTGGACGAGAAGATACAAAACTGCGGTAAATGATAAGATTACGGAGGAATAATAAATGGATTTGTCAATGAAATGGCTTGCAGACTATGTAGACTGCGATATGCCGATAAAGGATTTTGTTTCCGCTCTGACGCTTTCAGGCTCAAAGGTAGAGTGCTTTGAGCAGGAGGGCGAAGATATTTCTAACGTTGTTGTGGGCAAGGTAGTTTCTATGGAGCGTCACCCTGATTCTGACCATATGTTCATCACTCAGGTAGACGTGGGAGAGGACGAGCCTGTTCAGATAGTTACCGGTGCTCAGAACGTTCACGAGGGCGATTTTGTGCCAGTTGCAAAGCACAAGTCATCTGTTCTACATGAGGGCAAGCAGGTGAAGATAACAAAGGGCAAGCTGAGAGGCGTTGCTTCTAATGGTATGCTTTGCTCTCTGGGCGAGCTTGGACTTTCTGTTCACGATTTCCCATATGCTATAGAGGACGGAATTTTCATTCTTGGCGATGACTGCGACAAGACAGTAGGCAAGGATATACATGAGGCTATAGGATATAATGACACAACTGTTGAGTTTGAGATAACTTCAAACAGACCTGACTGCCTTTCTGTTATCGGTCTTGCAAGAGAAACTGCGGCTACTTTCGGCACAGAGCTGAAGGTCAAGAAGCCTGAGTTCAAGGGCATTGACGGGGATATCAACGATATGCTCAAGGTAAAGATACACAACACTGATCTTTGCAAGAGATATATGGCCGGTATCGTAAAGAATGTAAAGATAGGTCCTTCACCTCGTTGGATGAGAGAAAGGCTGAGAGGCTGCGGCGTTAGACCTATCAACAACTTTGTTGATATCACAAACTATGTTATGCTTGAATACGGCAGACCAATGCACGCTTTTGACCTTAAATATGTCAAGGACGCATCTATCAACATCAGAAACGCTAAGGCAGGAGAAACTATCACAACTCTTGACGGCGAGGTAAGAGAGCTTTCAGAAGAGATGCTCGTTATTGCTGACGCTGAAAAGCCAGTTGCAGTAGCAGGCGTTATGGGCGGCGAATACAGCGGAATCATGGACGACACAACTACTGTTGTATTTGAGTCAGCTTGCTTTGACGGTGCAAGCGTAAGAACTACAGCTAAGAAGCTTGGCATGAGAACTGACGCTTCTGCAAGATATGAAAAGGGTCTTGACCCACATGAGTGCTACGAGGCTCTTATGAGAGCTTTCCAGCTTGTTGAAGAGCTTGGTGCAGGTGAGGTCGTAAAGACTTATATTGATGAGAATTACGAGGACGAAACGCCTAAGACGGTTGATTTTGACCCTGAGTGGATAAATAAGTTCCTTGGTACTGAAATACCTGAGAGCGACATGGTTGAATATCTCACAAGGCTTGGCTTTGAGATAAAGGACGGCAAGGTAGTTTCACCTTGGTACAGAGTGGACATTGCCTGCAAGGCTGATGTGGCAGAGGAAGTTGCTAGACTTTACGGCTACAACAAGATCCCAAACACTATCGTAAGAGGCGTTGCACAGGCTAAGCTCACCGAGGCGCAGAAGTTTGACAGACATATACAGAGATCTATGCTCGCTATGGGTCTTAACGAGATATCTACATTCTCATTCATTTCGCCTAAGTATTTTGACAAGATAAATCTTCCTGCTGAATCAAAACTGAGAAAGACAGTTGTTATCACAAACCCTCTTGGCGAGGACACTAGCGTTATGAGAACGACTATCATTCCGTCTGTATGTGAAGTGCTTGCAAGAAACTACAGCTACCGCAACCCTGAGTGCTATATCTTCGAGAGAGGAACGAGTATATACCTGTTGAGGGAGAGGTGCTTCCTAACGAGCCTGAAAGACTAGGTTTTGGTTTCTATGACACTGAGACGAAGGCTGATTTCTATGACATCAAGGGCGTTGTTGAG
The DNA here is from genome assembly GCF_003462045.1 of Ruminococcus sp. AM31-15AC. Lineage (NCBI taxonomy): Bacteria > Bacillati > Bacillota > Clostridia > Eubacteriales > Oscillospiraceae > Ruminococcus > Ruminococcus sp. AM31-15AC. The sequence goes on from NZ_QTYG01000018.1 coordinate 24,137, forward strand.
GGTCTGCTCTCTAGCTCGGCGCACAGAAAGTTGAATTTGAAAAGGCTACTGCTGAATGTAGCTTTGATGAGTTCTACGCCTTCCACCCAGGCAGAGTTGCTGTCGTTAAAGTAAATGGTGAGGAGATCGGCATTTTTGGCGAGCTTCACCCGAGAGTTCTGGAGAACTACGGCATTGACGCAAGAGCTTATGTGGGAAAGATAAATGTTCCTGAGCTTATGGCAAGCTGTGTTGCTCAGAAGACATATAAGCCACTGCCTAAGTATCCTGCTACAACAAGAGATCTGTCTATCGTTTGTGATGACGATATCCCTGCGGCTCTTCTTGAAAAGACTATAAGCAAGGCTGTTGGCTCGATACTTGAAAAGGTAACGCTTTTTGACGTTTACAAGGGCGAGCAGATCGAAAAGGGCAAGAAGTCTGTTTCATACTCCATTTCAATGCGTTCACATGACGGCACGCTTACTGACGAGCAGGCTGACAAGGCTATGAATAAAGTTCTTGAAGCTCTCAAGCTATCGGTGCTGAACTCAGAATGTAAAAAATATAGTGCTTGATTTGTATAATGTGCATAAATTTTGCTTTTTGACTTGTTATTTTGAAACAAATGGAGTATAATAATATCAGGCGTATTGCTGATATTAATACATTGCAGAGGGGCTGAGCATAATGCACGAACAAACTATGGAATTTTCAGTACAGCACGACAAGGAGGCTGAGCTGAAAAAGACACTTACAATTATATATGACGCTCTGAAAGAGAAGGGCTATAATCCTATTAATCAGATCGTAGGTTATATTCTTTCTGAGGACCCGACCTACATAACAACATACAATAATGCCAGAAGTCTTATTCGTCATATTGACAGAGATGAACTTTTGCAGGCATTGGTGAAGTCCTATCTTGAGTCATAACTGATATTTAAAGGCGGTAGTTTTTACCGCCTTTTTTGTTTTACGTCAGAATTTACCTGAAACGTTTTTTTGTATAAAGCCGTTTTCTGAACATAATAGTATAAGATAATAAGAAAACGGAGGGCTTCATATGAAGATAAGAAATTGCATGGCACTTATTTGTGCAGTTGTTGCACTCAGTGCTTGCGGCAGGACAGTGATAATGCGTGAGGGAAATTCATCAGAGGGAACAAGCTCGGCGGTCATCGAGCCTGTGGCTGTGGGAAAGAAAACAGCTAAGGAAAAGATAGATCTTTCGGGGCTTTCACATGACAAGGTGGGATATGGTCAGGGCGTTTTAGTCGATGATAAGAACAGGACAACGGGTGCGCTTGATTTTAATGAACAATACGGTAAGCTTAACGCAAAGGCTATAAATAATGATGACAAGATATATCTGACCTTTGATCAGGGGTATGAGAACGGATACACTGAAAAGATCCTCGATGTGCTGAAAGAGAAAAAGGTCAAGGCGACGTTTTTTCTTTGCAGGATTATGCAGAGAAAAATCCTGAGCTTGTGAAGCGTATGATAGACGAGGGGCATATTGTGGGAAATCATTCGGTACACCATTATTCTATGCCGACGCTTGGGCAGGCGGAATGTGAGTCGGAGATAAAGGATTTCCATAAGTATATGGAGGAAAACTATGATTATACCATGACAGTGTTCAGACCGCCTATGGGCGAGTTTTCGGAGTTCTCTCTTGGAGTGACGGCAAACTGCGGTTATGAGACTGAGCTTTGGAGCTTTGCTTACGCTGATTGGGACGTGAACAATCAGCCTGATGAGGGGCAGGCACTTGAAAAGCTTGTGAATGCGGCTCACCCGGGGGCTATTTATTTGCTTCACTCGGTATCGAAAACCAATACTGATATCCTCGGGGACTTTATCGACAGAGTGAGGGCTGGCGGATTTGAATTTGGCTGATAAGAGAATATGATGAAGAGAGGCCTTGTGCCTCTCTTTTTGTTATTTTAGGGACATTTGTAGCTGATTTGTAATATGTTAGTCTATTGACAAATTGTTAAAAGTATGTTATATTTTAAATACGAACAGAAACATGAGTTTCTTTAAGGAGGAAATAAAATGGTAAAAAATAAAGTGCTTACACCTGTATTGGCAGGCGTTTTGGGTCTTAGCATAGTTGGCTCAGGTCTTGGCTATTATTTTGTAAATAAAGACAGTAATGATGGTAAAACTGAGGGCGGCAAGGCTAAGCTTACTCAGGTGGCAGATAATATAAACAACACTCTTGGCACGGCTGAAAAGGCTATCAAGGGCGAACTTGATTTTGCTTACAACGCAACGGCTACTGTTTCATTCGGCGATGGCTTCACAGAGCAGGCAGGCGTTAGCTTACAGCCTATTTCTGTGACAACTGTTACAAAGCAGAAGGGAAGCAACACTGCAGCAGATGTTTCGCTGACATATGGCGGAAATAATCTTGTGTCTGCTAATGCTGTATATTCTAGAGATAACAAGTCGGCTTATGTTCAGATACCTGAGCTTTCTGACGCTTATCTTATGGTTAACGTTGACAGCCTTAAAGACAAGGTAGGCAGTGAGCTTTCTTCACAGGGCATTGACCTTGATTCTCTCTTTGATTCTGCTGAGGGCGCTGATGTTGATTTTGATACTGACGCACTTGAAAAGGATCTGGAGGAATACAAGAAGGTTATGGAGGACTCTTTCCCTAAGCCTGTTGACGGTGAGAAAAAGACTGGTGACATTGACGGAAACGAGTACAGCTATACAACTAAGGAATACACTATCTCAGGCAATGATGTAAAGGCTGCTTTTAAGGCTGTTCTTGACAAGGCTAAGGACGACGCTACGCTTAAAGATATGTTCAACAAGGCAGGCGTTGCTGACAAGCTTGGTATGTCATATGATGAGATAATCTCACAGTATGCTGATTCTATGGATTCACTTTTTGCAAGCGATAATCTTGACGAAACTGTAAAATTTGACGCTTACTACAGCGGTGATGATCTTGCGGGCTTTAGCTTTGAAAAAGACGGCGAGGGTGCAACTCTTTACACCATTCTTAAGGACGACGTTGTGGCTGTTGATTTTAGTCTTGACATGGGCAGTGAGGGCAGTGCATCATTCAAGGGTTCTGCAAACACTGTTGACGGTGTTACGAATGGCAAGTTTACAATGAAAATGGAAACTTCGTCTGATTCAGATATAGACGCTGACATGACTTCTGCTGACGGTGGACTTTCCCTTGAGCCTACCATGGCAGTTTCACCGAGCATAAACTTTGACACGATGGAAGCTGAGGTGACTCTCAAAGACCTTAAAGAAGAGGGTGACGCATTCTCGGGCACTATCAGATTTGATGTGAATGGTACATCTGATTCCCAGGCTGTATCAGGCTGGGTAGAGCTTGCTTCTGCTTCAACTGCTGACAAGCTTGATCTTTCTGTTGAGTTTGGCATGAACGGCAAGCAGTTTGTTACAATGGCAGTTACAGGAAATAAGACAGAGGCTTCTGACATCACTGTTCCGTCAGGCGACAAGATCTATGACATCACAAATGACGATCAGATGAATACATACCTTGCAGGCTGTGACAGTGATGGATTTGTTGCTAATGTAAAGAAAGTTCTTGGTGACGAGGTCTACAATATGCTTGTAAATGCAGAAGGTGATCTTGAGTCGGATTATGATGACTATGGTGATTATGATGATTATGATGACTACGATCTCTCTGATATTGATATGTCAGATTATGATTTGAGCGCAAATGCATAATAGATAAAAAAATTAAGAGGATCGCATTGAGCGGTCCTCTATTTTTAGCTGATAACACGATAATTTTCGGCTGCTTCTTCTTTTTTCACATACTCAGTGACATTGAGAACTTCCACCTTGACAGGCTTCTGACCCATATTTATGGTGATAATGTCGCCAACTTTCACGTCATATGAAGCTCTTGCAATCTTATCGTTCACAAGCACCTTGCCTGCATCGCAAGCTTCGTTTGCAATGGTACGTCGTTTAATAAGTCTTGTGACTTTCAGGTATTTATCAAGCCGCATATTTTCCTCCTTTGTAGTAAAAAAGACCTAACCCGCAGGCTAGGTCTGAGTGGCATAAGCTTTAGATTACTTGTTTACGGCGTCCTTAAGAGCCTTGCCTGCCTTGAATGCAGGAACTTTCTTAGCTGCAACAGTGATCTGCTCCTTTGTACGAGGATTGATAGCTGTCTTTTCAGCTCTCTCTCTAACCTCGAATGTACCGAAACCTACCAGTGAGATCTTCTCGCCGTTAGCAAGTGTCTCTGATACAGAATCAATAACAGTTGTAAGTGCCTTCTCAGCGTCCTTCTTTGAATAATCGCCCTTTTCTGCGATAAGATTGATCAGTTCTGCCTTTGTCATTGTTTTTACCTCCAAATTATTTTTAACGAATAAAGTTATTCATTCATTTTGCTCTCGCCAATAAGCGTCAAGCTCATTTATGCTCAGGGCGGTCATATCCTGCCCGTTTTGCCTTACAGCATCTTCTGTTTTCTCAAACTTTTCGATATAATTATTATTTGTATCCGTCAGCACTTCTTCAGCGTCAAGGTCAAGCTTTCTTGCAAGTGAAGCACAAGTGAACATTATCTCACCAAGCTGTTTTGCAACTACGGCTTTATCACTGTCAGCACTGTTTTCAAGAGCCTTAACAGCATTTTCAAGTGCGCTGATATCATGAGCATTGTCATACTCGATACCTGCTCTTGCTGCACGTTTGCTTAACTTCTGAGCTCTCATAAGTGCAGGAAAGTTCTTTGGAACGCTTTTAAGGGTATCGGAATAAGTTTCCTGTCCCTTGGTTTCTTTCTTGATAGTGTCCCAATTTTTAAGCACTGTTTCAACGTTGTCAGCTTCTACGCTTCCGAAAACGTGTGGGTGTCTGATGATAAGCTTTTTACAGATATCAGTTATCACATCGTCAAGTCTGAAATTGTTGTTTTCAGTCTCTATAACTGTATGGAAAACCACCTGCAAAAGAACGTCGCCAAGTTCTTCCCTCATCATTTCAGGAGAGTCACAGTCAATTGCTTCCATGACCTCATAGACTTCTTCAAGAAAATCTTTCTTGATAGACTTATGGGTCTGGACCTTATCCCACGGGCAGCCGTTCTCGCTTCTGAGAATTACCACGATATCCGCAAGATCATTGATATCAAAGCTGTCTTTAGCAAGCAATTCCTTAATTTTATCGCTCATTACATCATTACCTTTCCAAAAGGGTGCTTATTAATAATAAACCATTTTGCTCAAAATTTCAAGGGTTTTGCGGATTTTTTTTTGAAAATATGTAATTTACAATATTTTTCGGCGTTTCGCACAATAAATATAAACAAAAAAAGTACATTATGCTACCAATTCCTATAGAAAAAAGGGTCACAAATCTATGATTTATTTGCAAATGGGCTATTTTCGTAAGTGTTTCGTGTGACAAAACGGCTGTCACGCTGCACATGATAGCGGCGTAGGTGGGCTTTACGAAAATTTCGCTCACTTTTGGTTTTAGATCCGTCATTTTGCAAACTGAGTGTACGGATAGGACGCATATGAAAACCTCTGATACAAGAGTAGAAATAGCTGCTCCTGATATATTTATTATGGGCTGTCTTATAAGTATAATGTTCAGAAATAGCTTGATAATTCCACCTGCCAACATAATTATTATGGCTTTGTGAGGTTTTCCAAGAGTTTGCAGGATGGAAAAGCATGGTGTGGCTATGGCAAGGAATATTACTGCTATTCCAAGTATGGACATTGGCATTATACAGACCTGTATCTCAGTTTCACGGCCTCCGAAAAGAAAACGCAGGATAGGTTCTGACAAAACTGCTATGCCCATGCCTGCGGGTATGGCTATGATACTGGTGACGATGAGCATTTTTGTAAGGCCTGACTGCATGGCTTTTTTATCGTTTTTGGCACAGCTTTCGGCAAGTGAGGGGAGTATGCTTTTGCCAAACATTGCGGTGATGGTCGGAACAAGACCGAAAACTGTTACGGCAAGTCCTATGTAAGAGCCGTAAATGAAGTTCGGGAGCATATCGGTGGTGAGCTTGTCAGAGAGCAGGCTGTTAAATGTGTGTGGAGAAGCTTTCATGGCGGTTTTGATACACGGATTGACAGTGAGCATATCTATCATGTTGGCAAAGGTCATTATCACTGAGATAAGTGCGATCGGAAGACAGCAGACGACAAGCTTTTTGGCTGTTGCTCCTGTGGGGTCTGTTATGGTATCTCTTTGAAGCATTTGCTTTGTTACGCTGTCGCCTTTGATCTTGCCTGATATGAGAATATACAGACAGGCGATCGCAGAGGCTATGGACGATCCTAGGATAGCTGCGGCAGCTATAAATGGAAGTGCGGCGGAGGCTGCCTGGCGTGAGTTTTCATAGGCTGTGCCGAATATCATGCCTGTTTTATCATACATATCGGAGATATGATACATTAGTCCGTAGGCGAAACCAAGACCTAGGATAAGTTTGAAAAGGGTTTCTATCACTTCTGATACAGCGGTCGGTATCATATTCTGCAAGCCCTCACAGTAACCGCGTTCCACTGACATAATGGTACAGTAAATAATAGATGGGGCAACGCACATGAGAGCATATTTTGTACTTGGCTCGCCGACTACATTGCGTGACAGAAAATCTGAGGTGAGTATCATTACTGCAGCAGCGGCTGCGCTGATGATCGTGAAAAGAAAAAATGCAGTTCGCTTGGTATGACGCATATTTGAAAAGCGTTCAAGGGCATAGTTTTCAGCGGTGAGGCGTGCCATGGTGGAGGGGATACCTGAAACGACTATGGCGAAAACTGGTGTGAAAACTGAGAATGCTGAAGCGAAATATCCCATGCCTGTGCCGCCCAGAAGATTGGTAAGAGGTATCTTATAGAGAAGTCCCAGAATTTTTGTTATCAGAACCATTGCAAGCAATATTGCTGAGCCTTTTATAAAGCCTTGTCTTTTCATCTGTCAACCTGCTTTCTGACTTGTTTTTATATGATTTTATGCTGTTATGGTGGGTTTTATTACGGTTTGTCCATATGTCAGGTGGATATGCAGTTGTTTAAATTGCACAAAAATAGAGCTTAGGGTGCTAATACTAAAAAAAGTTTGCGTAAACACTTTATTTTATAGGAAAAATGTGATATAATCATATTATGTATTTTTAAGAAAAAGAGGTAAAAAAGTTATGACTTATAAGTTTTCAGAAAAGGTTTCTCATTTGCAGGCTTCTGCTATCAGGGAAATACTTAAATTTACTTCTGACCCAGAGGTAATTTCATTTGCGGCAGGCAATCCTTCTCCTGAGGCATTCCCTGTGGACGAGCTTAATAGAATATCAGAAGAGATATTCAAGGAAAATCCTATCGGTGCACTCCAGTACAGCCTTACAGAGGGATACACTCCTCTGAGAGATCTTCTTAAGAAAGAGCTTGAAAAGAAGGGTGAATTTGATCCTGAGAGAGATGATCTTATCATCACAAGCGGTGCTCAGCAGGCTAACGAGCTTGCTTGTAAAGTTCTCTGCGACCCAGGCGACGTTCTTTGCTGTGAGGCTCCAAGCTTTATAGGCTCACTTAATGCGTTCAAGTCATACAATGTTGAGCTTAAGGGTATCACGCTTCATGAAGACGGAGTTGATTTGAAAGAGCTTGAAGAGGCTTTCGCTACAGGCAAGGTAAAGGTATTCTACATTATCTCTAACTTCCAGAATCCTACTGGTCTTACAACTTCTCTTGAAAAGAGAAAGGCTATCTACGAGCTTGCTAAGAAGTACAGTGTTATGATACTTGAAGATAACCCATACGGCGACCTGAGAATAAAGGGTGAGGCTATCCCGTCTATCAAGAGCATGGACAAGGACGGTCTTGTTATGTATTCAAGAACATTCTCAAAGATACTTGCTCCTGGTATCAGAGTTGGCTACATTTCCGCTCCAAAGGAGATAATCGGAAAGATAGTTGTCTGCAAGCAGGTGGCTGACGTACATACAAACATCTGGGCGCAGATGCTGGCTTACAACTTCATGAAGGACAATGATATTGAAGCGCATCTTGCTTCGCTGAGAGTGATCTACAAGCATAAGCTCGAACTTATGATAGAGCAGATCGAGAAGAATTTCTCTTCACAGATCAAGTTCACAAGACCTGAGGGCGGTCTGTTCATTTGGTGTACTCTTCCGGAGGGCAGTGACATGACTGGTTTCTGCAAAAAGGCTGTTGCAGAATATAAGGTAGCCGTTGTTCCGGGCAATGCTTTCATGGTAAGCGAGTCTGACAAGACAGCTTCATTCAGATTGAACTTCTCAACTCCTACAGACAAACAGATAATCGACGGCTGTGAGAAGCTTGGCAAGCTTTCTAAGGAAATGTTCGGCGATTAAGATAAAATGAAAAAAGTTCCTTTTACGCCTTTTCAGCTTGTGCTTACGGTGGTAAATACGGCGGCTCTAATGTTCTGCATGGGGTGTGATTGCTTTGTGCTGATAGTGGGCATGACGGCAGGCAGGACAAAGCCTTATGTGGTGGGTCTTGTGCTGAGTCTTCTTGCTATGGCGGTGTTTATTCTGCTTGTGTTTTCAGCAGGCAGGATAAATATTTTCAGTGATAAAGCTGACCCCGATGGGGACACTGCACCTGCGGTATCGGCACTTAGGACGTATTTTTGTATCTTGTTTTTTGATATTTCAGGAGTGCTGGGCCTTATGCTTGCGGGAGCGTTGGGGGTTGAGTGGGCTAAAAAAGCTATTATAATTTTTGCTCCTGTCGTTTTTGTCCTTGCAGCGATTGTTTATTTTATTCTATCGGGCAGGATAGGTCTTGATGATTTTTCGGATAGTGACGGGGAAGATTGATATTACAAGGGGGAGGTCTGTCATGAAAAGTGCATTGAAAAAGGATACTGTCAGAGAGATAAGACACTCGTTGGGCAGATTTCTCTCTATTTTTCTGATAGTTCTTCTTGGCTGTGGATTTTTTTCTGGTATCAAGGCGACTATGACTGATATGATAGACACGGCGGAGAAATATTTCAGTGATAACAGACTTATGGATATTAAGTTAATGTCGTCTATAGGCGTTAAGTCTGAGGACGTTGAGGCTGTGAAAAAAGCTGATGATGTTCAGGGCGTTATGGCGGGATATTCTAAGGACGTTTTCTACTATCATGAAAATCAAAACCTTGTGCTGAAATTCATGTCCTTCAACAATGTTGTTGATGAAAACAGCCCTAATAATCTTGATAAGCCTGTTTTACTAGAGGGCAGGCTTCCTGAAAAAAAAGGCGAGTGCGCAGTAGAGGTAAAAATGAGTTCACCTGACACCTTTAAGGTGGGCGGAGAGATAAAGATCAACGAGCCTGACTCGTCAAAAAATATAACTGATACTTTGGCAACTGACACATACAGGATAGTAGGTATTGTGGCTTCACCACTTTATATCGGCTATGAGCGTGATGCGACCACAGTGGGCAACGGAACTGTGGTAAGCAACGTTTTTGTGCCTGAGAGCGAGTTTGTGTGCGATTATTACACTGAGCTTTATGTGAAATTCAAAGGCACTGACGAGCTTGACCCGTTTTCCGACGAGTACAAGCAGGCTGTGAAAGATAAGAGCGTTCAGGCGGTGGAGTTTTTTGAGGACAGTGTGAACGCAAGGTTTGAAAAACTAAGCAGTGACGCTCAGGACAGTATTGACATCGCTCAGGAGAAAGTTGACATCTTGAAACAGGCGCTTGCCTGCGACGAAAAACAGCTTACGGAGCTTTTGGCAACAGCGCAGAAGTCGGTTGAGGAAGCTCAGGAGGCTTATGATAAGGCTGAACAGAGTGGTTCTAGTGCAAAGTATCTTGCAAGGTCACAGCTTTTAAAAGCACAACAGCTTGAAGAAGTGGCAGGAAAGCTTCTTCAAGACAAAAAGACAGGAAGTACGGCGGCTTTTGATGAATATAATGGTCAGCTTGCGGCGGCAGAAGATGAGATAGCCGGAGCGAAAAAAGAACTTGAAGCCGTTAAAACGCCTGCATTCTATCAGTATGACAGATTTGAGGCTAGCTCTGATTATAGTTCCTTTTATGGGGACGCTCAGAAGGTCGACTCTATCGCAAAGGTGTTTCCTGTGTTCTTTATTCTTGTGGCGGCGCTTGTGTGCCTGACCACAATGACTAGAATGGTAGAGGAACAGAGAACGCAGATAGGTACATACAAGGCTTTAGGATACAGTGGGGCAAGAATAGCCGGAAAGTATCTTTTCTATGCAGCAACAGCGGCATCAGCAGGAAGCTGCATAGGCGTTGTTGTTGGATTGCAGATCTTTCCGAAGATAATTTATAGTTGCTATAATATTTTATATAACATTCCTGATATTGACACACCGTTCAAGCCTGTTTATATGGTGCTTTGCTTGGTGGTGTCGGTTATTTGCACTTGCTCGGCGGTGCTTTACGCTTGTATCAAAGAGCTTAAGTCACAGCCGTCACAGCTTATGCGTCCAAAGCCACCGCAGAATGGCAGGCGTGTTTTGCTGGAACGTGTGGATCTTATATGGAATCGGCTTGACTTTCTTGCAAAGGTCACCGTGAGAAATTTGCTGAGATATAAAAAGCGTTTCTTTATGACGATCGTGGGAGTGGCAGGCTGTACGGCGCTGATAGTCACGGGTTTTGGTTTGAAATATTCTATAAAGACTATTGCCGAAAAGCAATTCAATGAGATATTTCTGTATGATGGTATTGCGGTACTTAATTCAGCCGATTTTGACGAGAAACAATTGGAGGACAAGATAAGCAGTATCGCACAGGTAGACAAATCTATGCTTATGCAGAGTACAGATGGCATTGCAGAAAATGAAAGTGAAAACCAGTCTGTTTCTATGATCGTGCCGAAAACTCCTGAAAATATGGGAGATTATATCGATCTTGTATCTGCTGAGAATGGATCAACCTTGAAGTGAAAAGCGGTTCTGTTATCATAACACAAAAGCTTGCAAAGCTTCTTGACCTGAAAACGGGTGACACTATTACCATAAAGCTCAGTGGTCATGAGGAGAAAGAGTTCAAGATAGGCGGAGTAAGCAAGAACTATGCTTTGCATTATATTTACATCACTCCTGATGATTTTGAAAGTGTATACGGTGAGAAGCCTGTTTATAATCTTTCTTTTATTGACCTAAAGAAAGACACTGATGAAAACTCTTTCAAGGAACAGCTTATTTCAAATGACGAGTTTTACGGAATAAGCTTTAAAAATGATTCAAGCAGAGGTTTCCTTAATTCTGTAGACAGCCTTGACGCTATCGTTATTTTGCTCATCGTTTGCGCGGGAGGCTTGGCGTTTGTGGTGCTTTACAATTTGGCAAACATAAATATAACTGAGCGTGTTCGTGAGATAGCGACAATAAAAGTGCTTGGATTCTATGACGGTGAGACTTCGGCGTATATTTACAGAGAAAATCTGATATCGACGATTGTGGGCATTATCGTGGGTCTTGCGGCAGGAAAGATACTGCACTATTTTGTTGTGATAACTTCTGAGGTCGATCTTGTGCTGTTCAACAGACAGCTTGTTTGGTGGGCGTATGTGCTTGGTGCATTGCTCACATTGGCATTTGCATTTATAGTTAATTTGGTTCTTCATTTCAAGCTTAAAAAGATAGATATGGTAGAATCTTTAAAATCAGTAGAATAGACGGAGGTATTATTATGGATATTTTTGAAGAAAACTGCGATACTGAAAATAACTGCACAGTAAGCTATTTCTGGAAAGGTCTTGCACTTTTTCTCCTTGGCGTTATAATTGGTCTGTTTGTTTCGCCTATCAAGAAAGGCGTTACTATCGGTTGTAACAACAAGATAGACAAGGGTGGCTGTAACGATCATTTTGACCCTGAAGAGTATTATGATGATTATAACTTTGATGATGATGAAGATGATTTTGACAATGATGGCGTAAAATTTTAACGAAAGGCGTATATTGATATGAAACTTGGCATGGTAGGACTTCCTAACGTAGGAAAATCAACACTTTTTAATGCACTCACAAATGCGGGTGCAGAATCTGCGAACTATCCGTTTTGCACGATCGAACCGAATGTGGGCATTGTTTCGGTGCCTGATGAAAGACTTGACAAGCTGGCTGAGATGTATCACCCTGTAAAGTTTACTCCTGCAACACTTGAATTTGTTGACATTGCAGGTCTTGTAAAGGGTGCTTCAAAAGGTGAGGGACTTGGAAACAAATTTCTTTCAAACATAAGAGAGGTGGACGCTATCGTTCACGTTGTAAGATGTTTTGACGACCCTAACATCATTCATGTTGACGGCTCTATCAATCCTCGCAGAGACATTGAAACTATAGATTTGGAGCTTATTTTCTCTGACGTTGAGCTTATCGAGAGAAAGCTTGACAGAACTAAAAAGGCAATGAAAGGCGATAAATCTCTTGCTTCTGCTGTAGAGTTCCTTGAAAAGCTCAAAGAGCATCTTGAAAGTGGCAAGCCTGCACGTTCTTATGACATGACAGAGGACGAGCTGGAGATACTTAAAGAAACACCGCTTCTTTCACTTAAGCCTGTTATCTATGCGGCTAACCTTTGCGAAGATGATTTCAGAAACAATATCGAAAGCAACGAGCATTACAAGGAAGTTTGCGAGATCGCAAAAGCGAAGGCTCGGCTGTGTTCCCGATATGCGCGCAGATAGAGGCTGAGATATCTGACATGGACGACGAGGACAAGGAAATGTTCCTTGCAGACCTCGGTCTTGAAACTTCAGGTCTTAACAGAATAATCAAGGAGGGCTATTCGCTTCTTGGTCTTATTTCATACCTGACAGCAGGCGAACCTGAGGTAAGAGCTTGGACTATCAAAAAGGGAACTAAAGCTCCACAGGCGGCAGGAAAGATACACACTGACTTTGAAAAGGGCTTCATCAGAGCTGAAGTTGTTTCATTTGACGATCTTATGAGCTGTGGCTCTATGACGGCGGCTAAGGAAAAGGGTCTTGTTCGTCTTGAGGGTAAGGATTACGTTATGCAGGACGGCGATATCGTTCTGTTCAGATTTAACGTATAAAGCGTAAGCTACACAAAGGCAGGCTGAAATATGCTTGCCTTTTTTTATGTGCAATATGTATGTTTTTTGTTATTATATTTGTTTAAAATCACAAAAGTAAATTTAATTTGTGTTATAGATTTTTTCATATATTGATGATAGAATGTGATAGTAAAAATTAAAGATGATAAATGTAATAGTTAGGTTTTTGGAGGAAAAGTAATGACAAAAAACATGACAACGGGCAGTCCGTTCAAGCTTATAATGAGCTTTGCGCTTCCTCTGCTTTTAGGAAATTTGTTGCAGCAGACATACAATCTTATTGACGCTGCAATCGTGGGAAGATTTCTTGGTTCTGACGCTCTTGCAAGTGTCGGAGCTTCAAGCAGTGTGCAGTTTTTGGTGCTTGGTTTCTGCATGGGAACAGCCTGCGGCTTTGGCGTGCCTATTGCAAGGCATTTCGGAGCAGGGGACATAAAAAAGCTGAAACAGTATTTTTACAATTCTATTGTTATAACCGCCGTTACTGCGTTTGTATTGACCACAATTTGTGCGGTGCTTTGTAGTGAGATATTGAAGCTTCTTTCAACTCCGTCGAATATTTTTGATGACGCATATAAATATCTACTGGTGATATTTCTTGGCATACCGTTCACACTTTTGTATAACCTGCTTTCAAGCGTATTGCGTTCTGTTGGCGACAGCAAAACGCCATTTGTATTTCTTGCTATATCAACGGTTTTGAACATTGCACTTGACCTTGTGTGTGTTATCGTGTTCAGGTGGGGCTGCATGGGTGCGGCTATCGCTACGGTCGTTGCGCAGGCGATAAGCGGAATACTATGTGCTGTATTTATTATGAAAAAGGTCAGCGTGCTGAAACTTACCAAAGAGGACAGAGTTATGTCAAAGCCTGCGGTGCTAAACCTTATAATAATGGGCTTTCCTATGGGACTTCAATATTCCATAACGGCTATCGGCTCAATGGTCATGCAGTCGGCTAACAACAAGCTTGGAAGCATTTATGTGTCAGGATTCACCGCTGCGGCGAGGATAAAGCAGTTCACAATGTGTCCTTATGACGCTTTTGCAACAGGTGCATCTGTTTTTGCAAGCCAAAATCTCGGTGCAGGAAATCTCAAGCGTATCAAAAAGGGTATACGCATTGGAGTTGGCGTTGGCATGACATATGGAGTAATAGCCGGTATTGTACTTATATTCTTCGGCAGAGAGCTTTCGCTTATCTTTGTGAATAAGTCAGACGCAGCAGTGCTTACTGCTTCAGCCAAATATCTATTCTACGCAGGCTTTTTCTATTGGACGCTCGGTATACTCAACACTTGCAGAATGTGTACGCAGGGTCTTGGATATTCTGGACTTGCTATATTCTCAGGAGTGACGGAAATGATAGCTCGAATTTCTGTAAGTATGATATTTGTGCCGAAATTCGGTTATCTTGCAATCTGCTTCACAGATCAGGCGGCATGGATAGCGGCTTGCTTGTACATAGTTCCTGTTTGCATATATTGTGTGAACAAGGCAGGCAGACACATTGCAGGAGATCACGGACTTCCTGTGGAAAATAAATAAGTAAAAGGCAGCTCTGAAAAAATCAGAACTGCCTTTTGTTATGCCTACTTGTTTATAGCTTTTTTAAGTTGTAAGACAACTTCGCTGTAGTATCTTGGACTGACATCGCCAAGTTTCATGTTGTCATTGTATGCAGCGTCGGGAAGTCGGAAGTAAAGCTCTTCCACGGTCACGTCCTCTATCTCGTAATAGCCGATGTATGTTCCTGAGAATTTAAGCTCGGCGGTCATGCCTATGTTGAGGAGCTTGCCGTCGGGATCTTTTTCCTTGCCTGAGATATCATTTCTTATGAACTCATAGAAAAAGCCTGCGTCCTGTGCCTGACCTTTATACCAGCCTGCTTTGGTCATGCGGTTGACTAAAGTGGTGTTCGTTATCTCGGTATTCTTGAAGATCTCGCAGGCGGTCTTATTCTTATCGCTTTCCGCTACTTTGTATACCTTCCTTCTTAGCTGGTCGAATGGCTGTATTATCTCGTAATCATCAAGCTGTTCCAGCCAAGCTTCTTTTTCATGTTCAGTAAGCTCCAACGGGTGAACAAGCCCTATCTGCATAACCTCGGACAGCTCTATCTCATCATCATCTGAGTTTGTAAAGCTGCCGTCGTCAAGATAACGGAACGAAGTTTTAAGGCAGCCATTTTCGTAAATACCCCATATAAGACCTATCGCAAAGCAGTGCATGAGAGGATTTTTTACAAAGAGAGCTTTCCAAGCTTCTGCTGTCCACTTACGATCAAGCATAAGCACATATTCAAGACGCTGTTTCTGTGCGCCAATAACAGTTTTCATTTGTTTTTTCATTTCCTTGAAATCAGCAGTAGCCTTTTCTGCGAGGACAGGGTCGTCATTAACGCCTATTTTAGGGAGATTTTTAAGCTTTTTCTCGCCCTCGAATATTTCTATATCGAGCTGTGGAGTGAGATAAACGGAGAATTTTCTGCTTCCAAAATCAAAGGTGCGGCACATTTTCTCGTCAAAGCCCATGTCAGGTACTATCTTGTCCGCAAGCTCCTGCGTTGTCAAGCCAAGCTGTTTAGCGGCATTGGCAAGTGCGTCAACTGCGGCTGCTCTGACCGCACGACTCTTATATTTTCTTGAAATATTGTCTACAGTCATAAGTGCATAGGAACTGCCGTTCAGAGCTACGGCATTGACGGCTTTAACCGCAAGGGCAACACGCATATTTAATGACTGTTTCGACCATTCTTTTATGTAATCCGTCAGGCAATTTATTGCTTCATCACCGCCGTAAATGGCCGCAAAATACATTGTCCACTTTGTTTTCGCTTCTGCACCTTTTTCAAGCCAGCGGCTCAGGACTTCAAGGGCGAATGTTTCAAGCTCGTCAGCTTTGAGCTTCTGGGCAAGTGTCTTGCCCTCGGGTGGGAGGGTACCTTCGTCTGCGTTTGCATATGTAAGCAGGAGAGCCTGCAAATAGATATCCTCAGTGGCTGTATCATCGGTGAAGTGAACAGGTGCAAAAGGCTGTTCAAAAAGCCAGAGAACTTTCTTGCTTTTTGTGCCTTTGGTGAGCGCAGTCACAAGGTCTTCATCTGATATTTCGGCAGGCTTTGCTTCGCTGCCCAAAAGTTCAGATATTTTCGATTTTAGTTTGTCGGATTTTTCTGTGGAATAGGCTTTTTCAAGCTCTGTGCGGTAGGCGTCAGCACCTTGATTTTCAATTATCATAAGTGCAGTTTCACGCTTGGCTGATTTTTTCTGAGCAAGAAGTTTGCAAACATCATCGTGCCAATCTTTATGGGCGGATATAACTTTCACAAGCTCTGCTTTTATTACCTTACTGTTATCATCACAAAGGGCAAAAAATTCGTCTTTGTACTTGTTGCTGTCTGCGATATCAAGAAGCCTTATATACAAAAGTCGGCTGGACACAGCCATTTTGCTTACGTCAATAATGGTGGCTTTGTCTTTAAATTCTGGCATGATAGCGGTTATCTTATTGATGATGACTTCTTTACAGTAAGAGCTGTCTATCTGCCAGCCAAGGGATCTTATGATTATATCTATTGGCAGACCTGATCTTACCATTGCACGGACGATGAACTCGGTGTTATAATAAAGATCGTTGCCTATAAGCTGGAGGGGGTCACTTGTATCTTTAGACGCTCCTATGGAAAGGGCGGCGATACAGCGGATAATAAAATCGTCCTCTCCATATGCAACAATATAGTACATTTTCTTATGTCTGCCCTCGCAGGCTTCTTCGTCTGCAAAGGGGAGTATCGTGTCTATTTCTGCTTTGCCCATGATATATGCGTATATCTCGTCACTGTGCTTGAAATGTTCGGCAATAAGTTTGGCGATACGTTCCTGATGGGTAGCTTTAAGACCAATTGCTTCTGCGTTATATTTAGGGTCGGTGGCTTTGAGCATTTTCTCCATTGTGATCGCTGTGTCAAATGGAGCGTTTTTCATTGTTTCTATGAAAAGCTGTGGGTGATCTTTTGCGAGCTTTACCATTTGCGCTGGATAATTCCCATTTCTGTCAGGTGATTTGACAAAATGCAGAATGTATCTATCTGTAAGACACTGTGGTTGAGCTTCGATAAGGTCGAATATCCTGTTGGTGGAAAGCTTCATATATATCAGCCCTTGGGTAAGATCGTCGTAATATTTCACAATGTTTTTATCGAAAAATGCACGGTATTCTTTTACAAAATATGACGCTTCTGCATATGCGGCAAGAAAAAGACAGAAAACGGCTGTAGTTGTTTTGGGCTTTTTTTCGACTACTTCGCAAAGCTTTTTTATGGCAATTGCCGCTGTATCAGGAATTTTTGTTTTGCCGAGCAGGCTCTTTCTAGGCAGTTCGGTTGCGTCCAATGCGTAAACGCACAGGAGAAGATGTGCGATAATATCGTCAGCGTCAACATATTTGAATGTCCTTATGGCATCATCAGCGGAATAGACAGGATTTACATTGAAAACGTAATATATGGATTCATCTGATCTGTGTGATATCTCTGTTGATATCCAGACTGCTTCTGCGTTCTCACCATAAAAATCGGTGAGCGGCTTCATATACATGGCCTTGTTTTCGGAATATATATAGGCATTGCCAGACAGCGCATCTGTCATATATCGAAAATATGGACCCGTTGCCATTGAACTGAAAATAATATAACGGTCTTTAAGCTCCTCACTATCTGAACCTGATATCTCACTTTTTACAGCTTTGATAAGCTTTTCACGATAACTATACTGCATGAGTTTTGGATAGTATCTTGTTGTAATTTTTCTCATCAGGTCATTGTTTCTAGGCTTTGTGATGTCAAGATATTCAAGGGCAAGGTCTATGGTCTGCTGGTCAAAACCAAGCTCCTTTAGGGCGGTTTCAAGCTTTATAAAGCTTTTGGTGCTTTCGTTGTAGATCATTTTTTCTCCTCCATATTATTTATCGCACTGAACAGTGCTAATTTTTGTGTGCAAAGTCTGATATACCGCATTGTGTTGCCTGCGGCAGTGAAGATATCAAGGCTTTTGTCTGCGGTGGTGTGTCTTGCATTTTCGCACAGCTTTGTGAAGATTCATAGCGTTTTGCAAGTTCTTTAAGTCCGCATTGGCGTATGCTTTGAGCGTGTTCGTCTGCGATAACAGAGTTCACTCCGCACTCCATTGCCGTGACTATCCTCTTGTCGGTTTCTTCGGTGGCGTCAAGAAGCTCGCTACACATTCCATAGTCTTGGTCTGTATCATTCTCGACAGGTACAGGAACATTGTCAGGCGGATCAATAAAATCATAGACCTCTATTGGGAAAAGCGTTAGCCTGCCGTGGTCGATATACCCCTGAGCCAGCAGGACGTAGTTTTTGTGCTTCTCTTTTAGCATTTTGCCACCTATGGTTTCAAGCGTGGAAATAAATTCACGATTTTCTGCTGTGTATTTTGCGGTGACGGATATTTGTCTATCACTGCCGTCTTTTATAATAAAAATCTGCTGTTGAGTGTGCTTGTCAAAATATGAAGCGACGCACTCTTTGGGGTGAACGAAATAAAGTCGGTCGGTCTCCTCGTCGCTTTTGTTTGCGGAGATCTTTTCCGCAAGCTTTTTGAAATCGCTGACAATAAGCTCACGGAGGGCAAAACAGTTTAGCTGTGCAGGACCTGCGCCTATGGCGTTGGTCTTTGACGATGAGGACAAATGTCCCATGCTCACCTTGGCGTTTTTGAGCTTCAGCTCTGTGCACATATAGCTGTTTAGAGAGCTGTCAAGATCCCATACAGTTGTGCTTTCGGCAAATCGTCTTGACTTTCTTTCATAGAAAGTGGGGCGCAGATCGCTGTAGGTTAGAAAGCGCTGGTGAGATGTTCTGTCTTTATTGAGAAAATAGTAGATACAGCCAGTGTATTCGCCACTGACATTTCTTGTGCCTATAGGCAGAAGTTGGAGTGCCCCCTCATAGTCGGTGTATTCTCTGCGGAAGGTGCCGAGCATTTCTTCTGTGATGTCGGCTTTTATAAGCTTGTTCATGCTGTCAGCATATTCAAACATTTTGTGAGTGAATACCTGCGGACTGAATGAAGCTCGCCTTGAAACACAGTCTTTAAGTCGGCTGCCAAGTTCACGCATTTGTCTTTCTGCCTCAGCCATTCTCAAAGCGTGGCAGGAAACTGCGGCAAGCTCAAAATTATCGGGGTTGCTATCTTCGGCTCTTACAAGGCCTCTGGTAAATATTCCGGACATTATTTTTATGCACTGTTCGGCACATCCTTTTATCTTTTTCTGGGTATCCTGAGAAAGCGAATTTATTTCAGGTTGGTCGGGGAGTTCAATTTCTGCTTGTTCAGGCTCGGAGGTTATGACCTCTGGAGTGATATCCTCGCCGTCGTACGGTGGAAGCTGTGCTTTCAAAAGCAGTATGGCTGTTATAATGTGCCTGCACATTCCTCTTGAAACACAACTGCATTGACTTTCATCAAGTGGTGATTTTATGGTGCAGGTTTCACCGTCTAATTTTACTATGTAACATTCATGGATTTTTTCAGCCGAAAGGGTCATGTTTTCGGATTCCTTCAACGCACGTTTGTAAATGCCCTTGTTTGAAAGCTCAATAAGCGTTTGTTCGTTTGCAATGTTAAGCTGTTTATCGATTACGTCCAAGATGTCATCTCCTATGCAAATATTTTTCCGATGTAATCCCCAAGCTTATCAGGGGTAAGACCGCCCACGAATGAGCCTATATCTGCAAGCTTCTGACCTGTCGCCTTGTCATAGGCAGGGTCGGCATTTTCATCAAGGGCGGTAAGGAATGAGAGATGTGCGCCGCTTGTGATTATATTTTTGCTGACGTTCATAAGCTGTGCTTCACTGCCGCCCTCGTAAAGGTCTGTTACCACGATAACGCAAGTGTCACGGGGCGTAACGATAAGGCTTTCGCAGTAGGAAAGGGCTTTTGCAATATCTGTTCCTCCCCCAGCTGAACGCTCATTATTGTCTGAGCAGGGTCGTCTGCATGGTCTGAGAGGTCAACGATGCTTGTATCAAATATGATGAGCTTCACCTCTGCAAATGGCAGTTCGGAAATTATCTGCGCCATTACTGCACTATAGATGACTGAACCGAGCATTGAACCGCTTTCGTCTATGGCTATGATAATGCGCTTTTTGTTATGCTTTTTCACACGTCCACTGAAATAGATATCTTTCAGTATAAGCTGGTTGCTTGCTTTGTCATAGTTTTTCAGGTTTCGGCGGATAGTCTTTTTGAAATCGAGGTTTGCAGAGCATTTCATAACTGACGATGTGTTTTTATCAAGCCTGCCTGTAAGGCTTCGCTTTATGGTCATATCAAGCTTTTGTTTGATATCGTCTGCCACCTGTTTTGCTATTTTTACAGCCGCCTGCAACACCTCGCCGTTCATGAGATGTTTGAGCTGAATGATAGTTTTAGCAACGCTATATCAGGCTTCATTTCTTCAAGAACCTTTTTATCGGTAAGAAGCTCGGTCATGTTGAACCTTTCCAAAGCTTGACGTTCAAGCACATCGGCAGTCTGCTTTGGAAATAGCGTTCTGACTTTTGTTATCCATTCTGCGGCGTTTAGCACACTGCCACCCTGACCGCCTTGCCTGCTGTTCTCGTTCCTTACATCGTCACCTTGCGCACGGCTATAGAGATAATCGAGTAGCTTTTCCATATCCTGAAACGTTATTATCTCTGCTTTGTCACCGGTAAAGGAAAGGCTTTTGTCAGACATTCCTCCCAGCACGAGCCGCCAGCGGTTGACGGATATGGCTTTGTTTTCATCTGTCATGGCTTTTCCTCCTCAGACAAAAGTTTAACTATCTCTTTATCTATTTTCTCACCGAAGCTGTATAGCCTTTCGTTTATAGTTTTTTCCGTAAGAAGCTCAGCACTGTCAGCGTCATAAAGCTTTGCGACAGCGGTGGCTGTCTGCTGTATTTCATAGGGGGTGAAACAACTGAAAGCAAGCTTCATGGAGGGAAGTATCTCTATAAAATCGTCATAGTCAAGTCCGCAGATAAGCGTGTCTGTCATTCTGATGAAAGAATCGTCCGTCATGATGATATCACGGGCGGCATTGAAAAGTCCGTGAAGAAACTCCGCTCCTTGTATCTGAACATTCCTGTCGCCTTTGAGATAGCTTGACATTGCCTGTTCAGCAAGCTTACGGTGGTGGGGGTCAAAGGCGTAAAGTATGCCAAGTGCTGTGCCGTAAACAAATGGGTCTTTATCAGATTTGCCGCAGAGAGAAAGCAGGGCGTTTTCATAGTCCTGACGATATTCTCTAAAGCCGTCAGTGACAGCTTTCTGCATTGCGTACATTATCGCTGCACATTCTGCAATGTGGTCGTCTTTCACCGACGCCATATCAGGCAGTGCTGTGATTATCCTTGTCATGCACCGCTTTGCACAATTTTCTGCGGCGGAAAACTCGGTATTATAAAGCTGTTGGAGTTCCATAAGAGTGATAAAATGCCTTAGACCTCTGCCTACAGAGAAAAAGTCACCGTCTGAGTTAAGAATATTCTCGGCACAAGCCTTGTCATCGTCAGAGAGTTCTAAGCCCATTTGGAAGCAGTCCACAAGGATATGCGCCGCAACATCACAGTGTTTTTCATGGCGAAGTGTTCTTGAAGCACAAGTGCGGCAGGCTTCTTCAATGGTGAAGCCGTCGGCAGTATGGTCTATGAGTGCAACGTCTGTGGCAGGGACTTTTTTGTATACCCATTCTTCACGGACACGGCTTCTATCTTTTCGCCTATGTAAATCAGGTCCTTTAGTTCGCTGGGCAAAGTCTGTGCCTAGAAACACCATTCTGTGGAAAAATCTGCTTATTTCCATGCCGTTTGCAGTGGTAAAAAGTGAAACTTCCGTCTTATTAGGGGTAACTGTTTTTATTTTAAGTCGAAACCTTTTACACTGCTTTTCAAAATCAGCGATAAGCGGAGGAACGTGGTTTATATCACCTATATGACCTGTCTTGTCGCCTGTGGCAAGTTTGTGCATAAGGTCGATAGGCAGGGCGGAGGATATTGTTTTCTCTCCCTTGATAAATGACGAGGTTATGGCGTCCTCAAGCTCGTAAAGTCCACATTCATGACAGCCACGAAGTGTGGCAAGTCCACTCATCATAGACTGCGCTGCGGAAGCGTCAGCCATTGACACTGGGATATCATGTTTATCACAGGCTCTCACTGTACCTATGAGCAGGTCAAGAACTGTGTCGCTGTAAACACCTGCCGGGTCATCGCAGTGGATTAGCTTGTTCATCACGCAATCATAAAAATAAGGACGCTGTATACCAGAGGCATATCCACTGAGAGCGTCTGCTGCTTCATAAGAATAAGCTACGGGGAAACAGCCCTCATCTTTTTGAGAGAGCTTGTGAAGCTTTTCTTTTTGGATATTATCACTTTTCAAAAGCTCATAAAGTCCCAAACTGTGGAATCCGCCTGTTATAGCAAGGACTTTTTTGTTATCTTTAAGTGCTTCTTTGATACGCAATGCCATATGGTTTTCTCTTGCAAGAGTGCCGTCTGCCGCAAGATCATCTTCTGTTTCGTCATTTCGTGTGATAATGCAGTAGGTGTACATTTGCTGTACAAAATCTTGTACAGAAAGTCTGAGTCCCTCTATTTCAAAATACTTCTCCCAGAACTCTTCAAAGGTCCTTAGATCTGTTTTCTCGCAAAGCTTTTTGCAGAATTTGCTGTATATAAGTCTGCTGTCATCAGTGTAGCTGTGTTTGTCCTTATTACTGCGAAGGCCTTTATTTACGGCTGTGGTAATAAGTATCTCGCTGTAGGGAAGATCTATAAAGCGTGCTTCTATATCCATGGCTGCGGCTGTTTTCAGAGCGTTATACTCAGGTGAAGCATAGATAAAAGGGTAGTAGCATTTATAGTCCTCGGCTTCATCACTGATAAGCTTTTTTCTGTCCTTGTAGTAATAATAGAAAGCCGCAGGGAGTTTTGTTCTCTCGTCCGTCAACACACCTATCATATCATTGGCGTTTTCAGGACCCTCTATAAGTATGACATCGGGCTGATATTCTTTAATTGCTCTGATGAGTTGCCACGAGCAGACAGGGCTGTGGTGTCTTACAGGAAAAAGCAGAAATGGCTGAGAATAGTCAAAAGGTATTATTTCAGATACTTGGCTGTATCCAGATATTCTGTCCATATGCCTCCCTCACTTGCACTTTTTTCCTTAACAGCGATCCTGAAATAGCTTTTGAGCTTTTCAAGGTCGTCTTTGTTTTCCTTACAAACTGCTCCTAAAAGATTCTGCGTAAGCTCTTTGAGATCAGTTTTTCCGTCGCCATAATAATATGCATTGCTCATAGTTTGATAGAAAACGGACACAGCTTCGGCCGTACTCATGACGGCGGTTGGTTTTTCAAGCTTAGTTCCCTCTGAGGTAATGCCCTCACGAAGCTCATGATATGTGACAGCAAGAAGTTCAGCAGCGTCGGTGTCTATAGGCTGGTCGATATGACCTGTTTTTGCAAGGTCTTGTGCTTCGCGGATAATGATCTCCTTTTCAAGCCTTACGTCACGAACAGGCTCGACAGTCTCAAAATTGAAACGTCTTTTCAAAGCACCTGACATTTCATTTACGCCTTTATCACGGGTGTTTGCGGTACCGATTATATTAAATCCTTGCTTGGCGAAAACAATTCCTTCGTTTTCAAGCTCAGGGATATTGAGTATCTGGTCGCTCATTACAGAAATAAGGCTATCTTGGATTTCTGCAGGGGTACGAGTTATTTCCTCAAATCGTGCGAAAATGCCTTGTTCCATGCCTATGAGCAGGGGAGCAGGCACAAGGGCTTCACGGCACGGACCTTTTGAAAGAAGCATGGCATAATTCCAGCTATATTTTATCATATCCTCGGTAGTTCCAGCCGTACCCTGAACTGTGTTCGTGCTTATGCCGCAGCAGGCAGCAGAGAGAAGCTCTGAGAGCATAGTTTTTGCTGTGCCTGGTTCACCCACCAGCATAAGACCACGGTTTCCGGCGAGGGTGATTATACTGCGCTCAACAAGTGCGTCATTGCCATAAAATTTACGCTTTATCTGCATTTTGCCATCGGCAGTTTTGATGATTCCGCCTAATATAAATGTTCGCACTGCCTTTGGCGACAGCACCCAATTCTCAGGCTTTTTACCAATATCAACACTTTTCAAGGCGTCAAGTTCATTTTTGTAGCGTATCTCAATGGGCGGTTTTATGTATTCATTCGTCATAGCAATTATCTCCTAAAAGTTAATTTATCAGTAATAATTATATCATATTTTGCTGTTATTTACAATAAGCAGGGGGATATTCAGCTAAATTGACAACGAACAGATGTTTTGGTTGTGCATTTTGACAGTTAGGATTGGGTATAAAAAAACCGCTTCGCATTTCTGCGAAACGGTTTGATAAATGAGAACGAAATTATCTCTTGGAGTTTAAACATTCCAATTTGGCTTTTTTGTTGCAAATCAAAAACACACTAAAAGCAAAGTATTTTCGCTAAGATACTAGAAAGTAGCTTTTTCAACTTTCTTCGTTTTATTATATGTTGCTGTAACTTAGTTGTCCAAAAGTTGTCCAGAGTTGTACAACTAAAATGGCGTGGTTTTGCGTACCTGAGCGATATGATAACTGTAGAGAGAACCTATGAGAATTATTCTAACATGACATTCATCCATTTGTTATCATACAATACTTTTAAGAGAAAGTCAAATACAATATGGAGATAATTGTAAGATGGGCATTATTAAGGAAACTCAAGTTGCATTTATTTAGAGAATTATTGCCCTTACGGGCTGTGTTCGGTTAGTATCATTAGTTACTTGAAACAAACATAAATAATGTCCGAAATTACCAAATTCAACTTTTGAAAAAATGATACAACTTCAAACAGACTGTTCTGCTTAATAATATTGAGGAATAGAAGAACTTGAGAATTGTTTTTACTACATGGCGAGAGATTTGATATTTTATAGTCTTATTGAAGGAAAATGCAGTTGTATCTTATGATGCGGTTATACATTAAACTTTATCGGAATAGGAGAATTAATTCCGAATTGATCAAAAATATTTTTTTCATCATTTACTACTTTATCAAAAATTTCTTTTAGTTTATTTTCTGATTCGGTCTTTGGTGGATATGTCTCAATAGAATTAGCTATTTGCGCTATTGTAACTCCAAGCAAATTTAAGTTCTGCTTATCTATAGCATATCCATATCCTTTTGATCCAGTACTTTCACCAACTAAATCTGCTAATACTTTATATACATATTCAGACCTATAAATATCAGAAAAATATTGCCTTATAACCTCGAGATTATTCTGATAATTACGACTAAGTGCGTATATATTATGTTGGCTATAGTTGCGCCTATCATATAGGTTGACTTTATTACCCACAATTGTAGCACACATATCTGAATATAATTTGTTGAACAATGAAATGATTTCACCAGATTTCCCCATTTTATCACTATTTAGCCAATATATCAAACTACTTATAAATTGTAATTTATTATATTCAGTTTTAAAATTATGGATAATTTC
>NZ_QTYG01000019.1:0-46814 GCF_003462045.1 Ruminococcus sp. AM31-15AC
ACAAATTTAATCAAATAAACGGTATTGATAATATTGAAAATAGCTTAATAATTTTATCACAAAAAATAAAAAAGTCGTTAAAATATTTACGAAAATTCACAAAACAACTTTGACAAATCAAACCAAATGTGGTATAATATCTGAACAAAGGTAGGGTGCAGTGCGTCTAAATGCGACATTATGGAGAAGGTGAGACATTTTGGGAAGAAAACGCATTGGAGTGATATTGTCTGAGGCAGAAAGCTATTATCAGGAAAGATTGCTGAAAGGCGTAATGACAAAGGCTTTTCAGCTTGACTATGATGTGCTTATCTTCACAAGCTTTGTCAAAGAGTCATTCTTAAAAGCAGTGTCTGTTGGAGAAATGCAGATATATGACGCTATAAATTATGATAAGCTCGATGGCGTCATCGTTCTGGCAGATACGTTGAAAATGCCTGGGCTTTTTGACAAAATATGCAGGGATATAGATGAGAAATGTCATGTTCCTGTGGTTTTTATAGATGGAAGCTATAAGGACTATGAAAGTATTTATACCCGTGACGAAAAACCCTTTATGCAATTGACAGAACATCTTATCGAGGTCCATGGATGCAGGAAGATACTTTTTTTGAGCGGTCCGCTGGAGACTGCCACCACTTGTGAACGGCTTGCAGGATATAAGCGTGCCCTTGAAAAGCATGGCATAGAGTATGATCCGGATTTTGTCTGCTTTGACGGAGGCTTCTGGTATGATAAAGCGGCAGAGGTGGCAAATAATATCATCTATGGCAGACGTAAAAAGCCTGACGCTATCGTTTGCTGTGGAGATTATATGGCTATAGGCGTTGTACATGAATATCAGAAAAACGGTTTGAGCGTGCCTGAGGATATGATAGTTGCAGGTTATGACGCAATAGACGAGGCTATCCATTGCGTGCCGGCTATAACCTCTTGCTCACCGCCGATCTTTGAAACTGGCGTGAACGCAGTAATGACCATAGAGGCAAGGATCAAAGGCGTTGAACTTCAGGGCATTATAGAGGACGGCGGCAAGGTGGAGATAGGTGCTTCCTGCGGCTGTCATGAGGATTACAGCTATACAAAGCGTGATCTTTTATCATCTCAGAACAAGATGAATTATCATGACTTTTTGGACAGCAGTATGACCGATATAATGGCTTGCTCTAAAGATCCCGATGATCTGATGGCCAGGATACAATATTTTCTCTATCTTATCATTGGTCAGAAGAGGTATTATCTCTGCCTTAATGAGGATTGCCTTGGAGAGCATGAGATAGTCGGTGAGATATCCGCTGTTCCAAAGGAATATACAGAAGATATGGTGCTTTATATAAGAAACGTTGACGGCAAAAGCAGAACTCTCCATGATCCTTTTGAACTCAAAGAGATATTTCCTGATCTGGATGAAGAACGAGAAAGCCCTTGTGCATTCTTTATCACTCCGGTACATTTTATAGATCGGTGCTATGGCTATGCTGTGTTGTCTTACGGTGACGAAATAAAAACGATAGATATCACTTATCGTAATTGGACAAATCATGTAAGCAATGCTCTGGAATCAATGCGGATACAAAACTCCATAGCTAATCTTGCAGTACGTGACGCTATGACAGGTGTTTATTCGAGAATAGGCATTGAGAAAAATATCCAGTTTGTTATTGACAGAATGTCAGATCCGAAAAATAAGGCTTTTATCGCTGTCTGCGATCTGGACTGCCTTAAAAAGATAAATGATAATTTTGGCCATAACTGCGGTGATATTGCAATAAAAGCGATCGCAGACGCAGTTTTGGCATCGACCAAAAATCATGAGATATGTGCAAGGGTAGGCGGCGATGAGTTTGTGGTGATAGGCTGTAACGACTATAACGACAACTATCCTGAACGATTTTCTGCAAGAGTCAACGACCGGCTTAGGGTATATAACAGGTTTGCAGGTAACGAATTTGAGGTCAGCGTTAGTATAGGCGGTATTTGTAAACATATAACAGATATCCACGAGCTTGAAGATATGTTTACACAGGCGGATAAGATAATGTACGCAAGTAAATTGGAAAGACATAAAAACAGGAAATAGCAATAGATAAAATATCAGTGCATTACAACGGACGGTCAGTGATCGTCCGTTTTTGCATGTGAGAGACACATATCCACTTGACTTATAGGCTCAAATGTAGTATAATGTAAAAGTTAAGGCGGTTTTCTGCCTGTTAGTAAGACGATTTTTTCGGAAAGGAAATGGATAATAAAATGGTTAAAGCTAAAAAAATAACGGCTGCTCTTACTGCCGCATTGCTTTGTACTGCGAGCCTTACCGCTTGCTCAGACACAAGCTATGTGATGACAGCAGGTGACAGCAAGATAAACGCAGGAATCTACATTTATAATGAGCTTACAGAAATGTCATATCAAATGACGATGATGTATTATCAGAAAGGCATCAAAAAGGACTATTTCGATCAGAAGGTAGACGGAAAGGCATTTGACGAGTATCTTTCAGATTATGCTCTCACTGCAACTAAGGAGTATGCGGCTGTAGTTGACAAGTTCAACGAGCTTGGACTTACTCTTTCAGATGAGGATATAAAGTCCATTAATGACAGCATAAGCAGCACATGGGATTCTCAGGGTGAGTTTTACGAGTCAGAGGGTATCTCAAAGGAATCTGTAAAGCTTGCACTCAAAGGCTCGAAAATGAGGGAAGAGCTTTTTGATCATTACTATGCAGAGGGCGGCGAGGAAGCCGTTTCAGACGATGAAATGGTGAAGTATCTTGATGATAACTACCTGAGATATAAGTCCATTTCATTTGCAAAAACTAAAGCATCAACTGATTCTTCATCATCAGCCACCGATTCTTCTACAGACTCAGCAGCCGCTGCAAATGAGGAAGCCAAGGCAAAAAGAGATGAGTTCCTTGAAAAGGCTCAGGGCGTTTCGTTTGACGATTTCGACAGCATTATAGACGAGTACAACGACTATGTTGCCTCAAAGAAAGCCAAAGATTCCAGTTCCGCCGCTGACAGCGATTCATCAGCCTCAGACAGTTCAACAGCGTCAGATGACACTTCTTCTGTAGCAGAGAGCGACACAAGCTCCACAGCTTCCGACGATACATCTTCTGTATCTGACAGCACAGCAGAATCAAGCTCCGCTTCAGACAGCGACTCGTCAACGGACAGCTCATCATCAGAGCCTGACCCATATGCAAATGAGAAAATGATGAACTACGGTGCTATGGACGATTCACAGAAAGACACTACAAACGGCAAGATACTCAAAGAAGTAAGCGGTATGAGCACAGACGTTGCAACAGCTTATGAGGACGATAACGCATATTACATTCTTATCAAGGGCGATATAAAGGGCAGAGATACAGAATATGCCAAGGACAAACATGAAGATATTCTAAAAGAAATGAAGAGCGATGAATTTCAGAAGAAATTAACAAGCTGGGTAGAAAAGCTTGACATCAAGGTAAACAACAAGGCAATAAAACGTTACACTCCGAAAGTTGTCTACGATAAGCAGACAGAGTATTACAGCAAGAACAAAAATTCATAGCAGATAAAATTACCGCCGCAACCGAGTTTGGTTGCGGCGGCTTTGTCATATCCGAAATTCACTTATGATACCTGGTATTAGCACTTATCTGAAACGCCCTGTAAACCTGCTCCAAAAGCATTATCCTTGCAAGCTGGTGCGGAAATGTCATCTCCGACATTGACAAGCGCAGGTCAGCGGCCGCCTTTATCTCAGGTGCAATGCCGAATGACGAGCCTATTATGAAATTCACTGTGCTGAATCCGTTCAGACCGCATTCGCTGAGCTTTTTGGACAGCTTTTCACTTGAAAGCTGCTTGCCCTCGATGCACATTGCAATGTTGTATGCACCCTTGATGTCAGTGTAGCCTTTCATGGCTTTTGCTTCGTTTTCAAGCGCCGCCGCTATCTCCTTTTCGGATGGGTTGTCAGATAACCTTGACTCGTTCAGCTCAACTATTTCAAGCTTGCAGAACGCCCCCAGCCGCTTTGAGTATTCCGCCGCAGCGTCACGCCAGTATTTTTCTTTCAGCTTTCCAACTGTAATAAGATTTATCCTTATCAAAATGCCACCGCCATTCCGCTGCCCTCAGGCTTTGCTATATGTAAAATATAGTCGCTGTTGCGCTCGTAATCTCCAAGTGCTCCCACAGCCGAGTTTTCAGCCTGCAAAGGCGTGTTGTTTTCCTGACTTAAATGCCCTAAAATAAATTTATATGTACCTGCTGTCATAAGCTTTTTTAGCTGTTCTCCGCAGGCTGAGTTTGAAAGGTGACCATGGTCTGAAGCGATGCGCCTTTTCAGCTCATATGGATAAGGTCCATTTTTCAACATTGACTCATCATAATTTGACTCCAGCAAAACAAGGTCAGAACCGCTCAGGTGCATATCGACCTCATTTGTAACAGTGCCAAGGTCGGTGCATACGCATACCTGCTTGCCGTCAGGGGTCTTTATCTGATATCCACAGCTTGCAGGGGTATCATGAAATGTGGCAAAACCTTTTACGGCATAATCTCCTATGCAGACTTCATTGCCGTCCACCTCGTTGACATCACAGGCAGGGTCTATTTTGCCGTCAGATACAAGTATCTCAAGATTGGTCTTTTGGGCAAATACAGGGATATGATATTTCTTCGTGAGAACTTTAAGTCCCGAAACATGGTCTGAATGTGTGTGTGTGATAAAAATTCCCTGTATCACAGCAGGGTCGATCTCGTTAGCTTTCAAAGCCTCACAAAGACGTTTGCAGGAAACTCCTGCGTCAACAAGTATCCCGCCGTCACTGTTGCCGATAAAAGAGCTGTTGCCCTTGCTTGATGAAAAAAGTGGATATATCCTTGCCATAACTAATTCCTTTCGAAAGTTTTCAGAAGATACTCTGCAACACCGTCTTCTTCATTTGTGCCTGTCACCTGGTCGCAGCATTCAAGCACCTCTTTGCAGGCGTTTTTTACTGCCACTCTTTTATCAGCCGCCTTGAACATAGGCAGATCGTTGGTGTTGTCGCCAAAAGCCGTGACAAAGTCAAAGCCGTAATTCTCACGAAGATACCTCACGCCCTGCTCCTTAGAAGCCGCCGAAGAAAACACTTCAAGATACCAAAGCTTGGGGTCATAAACATCATAATAGTATGTGATGTTCAGCTTTTCATTCTCTTTAAGAGCGTCATACAGCGGTACAAGTTTTTCTTTTTCTGCAATAAATGTGAAGTATATCACATTGTCGATGTACTGAGAAAGGTCACTGACCTGCGTGAAAGACTTGTAATATTTCTCTCTGCGTTCGTTGTAAAAGCTCTTCATTGCAGGTGAAATAAGCCTCTCATATCTTGTGGAAAGCTGGTTATCTGAAACTGAGTACATAAAAGGCTCTAAACCAAGTCCTTTTGAAAGACTTATGATAAGACCGCAAAGCTCCCCGGAAAGGCTGTTTATCTTGACGTATTTTTTCTCCGACATATCATAAATAAGCACGCCGTTCATAAGTATAACGGGAAGTTTCAGGTCAAGCCCCGAAAGTATTTTTCCTGCGGAAGCAAGCGTCCTTGCCGTGGCGGCAGTGAAATTAAGCCCCTTTGCCATGAGCCTGTTCAAAGTGTCTCTTGTGAACTCCGTCACCTCTGCATTGCCGTTAAGCAACGTTCCGTCAAGGTCGGAAATAAAAAGCTCCATATCATGTCCTCTCAAATGCTGTAAAAAACGGCGGCAAATAATATGCCGCCGCAGTGTTATCAATATTAATCAGCCGCTAAGCTCCATTTCGTTAGCGTCAGGCTTGTAAACACGCTGAATGTCAGCTCCAAGCCCTCTGAGTTTCTCATCTATCTTTTCATATCCTCTTTCGATGTAGAAAATATTGTCTATCTCAGTAGTACCCTCTGCGGCAAGTCCTGCTATCACCATGGCAGCGCCTGCTCTCAGGTCAGTTGCCACAACAGGAGCGCCTTTGAGCTTGCCAACGCCCTGTATAACAGCCACCTTGCCGTCAACAGAAATGTCAGCGCCCATTCTTCTAAGCTCAGCCACATATCTGAATCTGTTGTCAAAAATATCGTCTGTAACGATGCTCGTACCCTCAGCAAGCGTCAGCAGTGTTGAGAACTGCGGCTGCATATCAGTAGGGAAGCCAGGGTGCGGCATAGTTTTTATAGAAGTTTTCATTAGCGGACCGTCCACCCAAACATGAACGCTCTCGTCGCTTTCCTCAACGTTTACGCCTACCTTGCGTAGCTTTGCCGTGATAGACTCAAGGTGTTTAGGGATAACATTTGCGATAACAACGTCGCCCTTTGTGGCAGCCGCCGCTACCATATAAGTGCCTGCCTCTATCTGGTCAGGGATAGTCGCATAGGTAACGCCTTTGAGGTAATCAACGCCTCTTATCTTGATAACGTCTGTACCTGCGCCTCTGATATCAGCACCCATTGAGTTAAGGAAGTTCGCAAGGTCAACGATATGAGGTTCTTTCGCCGCATTTTCGATTATAGTAAGCCCCTTTGCCTTTACAGCGGCAAATATTGCATTCATAGTTGCGCCAACTGTAACAAAGTCAAAGTATATCTGATTGCCCACAAGCTCGTCTGCTGTGACATGATTAGCTCCGTTCACTATCTCGTCAGACGCACCAAGCGCCTTGAAAGCTTTCAAATGCTGATCTATAGGTCTGTCGCCAAGGTCACAGCCGCCCGGCATCGGAACAAAAGCCTCGTGAAATCTTCCAAGCAGCGTGCCAAGAAAATAGCATGACGCTCTCATGGTTCTTGCAAGCTCATATGGCACTTCGGGCTTTTCAATGCCCTTTGTGTCAAAATATATAGTATTTTTATCTAAAAGTCTGACCTCTGCGCCCATTTCACGCAGGATCTTCATGCACTTAGTTATATCGCTTATCTCAGGCACGTTCTCAAGAACGCACGGCTCGTCGCACAGGATAGTTGCCGCAACCAATGCAACAGCAGCGTTTTTTGCACCGCTTATCTGCACAGTACCATGCAGCGGCTTACCTCCATGTATAACAAACTTCTCCAAGTTTACACACTCCTTAACGAGATTGTCGGCTTCTCTCTCTGCCGACGCTCAGATTATTATACCACAGCCACAGGCAAAATAAAAGCAAAAAGCAAGAATTTCAACGATTTGGTTAAAATCATTTAACATACACCCAAGCAATCGTTAAATCTGCCTATATAATGCAGGCTATGGCGGTCTATAAAAAGAACAAATGTTCACATACTCTTAACAATAGAATATCCAACTCTTATATTTTAACACACCCCATTCAAAAAATCAATAGTGAATAAGGATATTTTGATAAATTTTCGACAATTTTTTCGGCTTTTTCGGTTAAAATTACAGCAATGTTACAACTGTACGAAATCTTGTACCTTATTGTAACCTTGTTGTAATATTTAAGTACAAAAAATCAGACACTTGCCGTTTGTCTTGACGAAAAAGAACGGCTGTGGTATACTCATAACAACAGATATACTGTAAAAAGGGGAGTGCGGCAGTGGTAAAAAGAAAGAATTTCATATGGGCGGCAGTTTTTGCGGCTGTTATCGTTGCTTGCCTGATATTTATTTTCCTCACAGGTGGAAAGAGCGGAGAAAATTCTGCCGAGATATATGAAAACGGCAAGCTCGTAAAGACTGTTTCTGACCTTTCCCCCGATAAGGAGTATTCCTTTGAGATAAAAACAGAAAACGGCACTAATACCATAACCGTTGGCGCGGGAAGCATTTGGGTGTCTGTCGCAGATTGCTCGAACCAGACCTGTGTTCATGCAGGAAAGATATCCCACGCAGGACAGACCGTCATTTGTGCACCGCACAAGCTTGTGATAAAAATAGTCGGCGAGACATCTGCTGACGCTGTGATATAGGGGTGGAAGCATGAAGATATCAGTACAAAAAATCACCCTTATAGGAATTTTTACCGCCTTGTCACTTATCATTTTCATGGTGGAGGCACAATTCCCTGTTATGCCCATAGGCGGAATGAAGCTTGGGCTTGCCAATATCGTCACAATGGCAGCGATGCTTTTTATCGGCAGAAAAGAGGCAGGCTTGGTGCTGCTTTTGAGGATAGTCCTTGCGGCAGGGCTTTACGGAACTGTGGTGAGCTTTGCGTTCTCACTCACAGGCGGAATTTTAGCGTATCTCGCCATGTACATTGCGGTTTCGAGAGTTGGTGAAAACCAGCTTTGGGTGACATCAGTTTTTGGTGGTTTTTCCCATAACATAGGTCAGCTTTGTGCGGCGGCAGTGATATCAGGCACATGGGCGGTGTTCAGCCTTTTGCCTTATCTCATAATAAGCGGCATTCTCACAGGCACGCTCAATGGTCTTATCCTCCAAAGATTGTGGAAGTCGCCACTTAGAAAATACAGCATAAAAAGATAACAGCGGTGTCAGGGGCATACCTGATGACCGCTGTTTTGTTCTATAGTCAGTTTAGCCAAAAACAGACTTTTCACAAAGTGGCATTTCTACATTTTCAACTTGTGAGAAATAGGTGAAAACTCAGCGTTTTGCTTGCATTTGACCGAAAAATATGGTATAATTAGTTGTTATAATAGGGTCATTATAGGATAGCGTTGAAATTGAACGGAGGAGTGGATTTGAGAATACTTGGTATCGACCCGGGCTACGCCATTGTGGGATTCGGAGTGCTTGAATACAACAGCGGAAAATTCACTGTTGTTGACTACGGTGCAATAACCACTTCTTCGGATATGGATTTCAACAGACGGCTGAAAGTCATCTATGATGATATGACCGAGATAATAACCACCTATAAGCCTGATGAAATGGGAATAGAAAAGCTTTTTTTCAATACCAATGAAAAGACCGCCATTGACGTTGCACAGGCAAGGGGAGTGACACTGCTTCCTGCCATAATAAGAAATATTCCAATCTATGAATATACGCCTTTGCAGGTGAAATGCTCCATAGTCGGCTATGGACGTGCCGAGAAAAAGCAGGTGCAGGAAATGACAAAGACCATGCTTCATCTTAAAGCTATCCCAAAGCCTGACGATACAGCGGACGCAGTGGCTATCGCTATAACTCACGGGCTTTCGGTGAACACAAGGCGTGTTATGAAAAATTTTGAGGAGAAATAATATGATATATTCACTTAGCGGAAAGCTCGTCCATACCGAGAGCGACCTTGCCGTAATAGAATGTGCAGGCGTGGGCTATGCCTGCAAAACAACGTTTTCTACCTTGCAGCAGATTGCAGGCAAAAGCGAGGTCAAGCTTTACACTCACCTCTCCGTAAGGGAGGATGCGGTGGAGCTTTTCGGCTTTGCAACTAAGGAGGAGCTTAAAAGCTTCCGTATGCTCATATCTGTCAGCGGAGTAGGTCCGAAGGCAGGTCTTGCCATACTTTCAGCCTGCACTCCGTCACAGTTTGCGCTTGCGGTTGCAACGGGGGATTCAAAGGCTTTCACAAAGATAAAGGGTATCGGTACAAAAATAGCACAAAGGATAGTCCTCGAGCTTAAGGATAAGGTGGCAAAAGAGAATACCATATCCGTCAGAGGAAATGGGGCTCAGGGCTTTGCAGCTGTTCCAAGCGGAGCTGTCGAAGAAGCTGTCACAGCCCTTGTGGTGCTTGGATATACCGAGGGCGAAGCAATGTCAGTGATATCAAAGCTTGACCCGAATTTGAGCGTTGAAGAGCTTATAAAGAAAGCTCTTATCGGACTTGCGAAATTTTGAGAGGAGAACTCCATAAATGATCGAAAAAGGAGATTTTGATATAGACAGGATAGTCACCCCGAAAGAAACTCAGGCGGAAACAACTGACGATTTCGAGGTGAGCCTTAGACCTAAAACACTTGACGAGTATATCGGTCAGGAAAAGGTCAAGGAGAACCTGAAAATATATATACAAGCGGCAAAGAACAGAGGCGACAGCCTTGACCATGTTCTGCTTTACGGCCCGCCAGGTCTGGGCAAGACCACCCTTTCTGCCATAATCGCCCACGAAATGGGAGTGAACATCAGGATAACATCAGGTCCTGCCATTGAAAAGCCGGGCGACCTTGCGGCGCTTCTCACAAACCTTGAAAAAGGTGACGTACTTTTTATCGACGAGATACACCGTCTTTCAAGACAGGTGGAGGAAGTTCTTTATCCTGCCCTTGAAGATTATGCACTTGATATAATCATGGGCAAAGGTCCTGCGGCAAGGTCCATAAGGATAGAGCTGAACAAGTTCACTCTTATAGGAGCGACCACAAGAGCAGGCTCGCTTTCTGCACCGCTGAGAGATCGTTTTGGCGTTATCCAGCGTTTGGAGCTTTACAATACAGAACAGCTTTCCGATATCGTCAAGCGTTCCGCCATTTTACTTGGCGTGGCTTGTGATGATGACGGTGCAGAGGAGATAGCAAAGCGTTCAAGAGGAACTCCAAGAATAGCAAACCGCTTTTTAAGGCGTGTGCGTGATTTTGCCGAAGTCATGGGTGACGGCAGGATAACCGCAGACATTGCAAAGATAGCCCTCAACAGAATGGACGTTGACAAGCTGGGACTTGACTCTCTCGACAAACGTCTGCTTACGATGATAATAAAAGGCTATGACGGCGGCCCAGTGGGACTTGAAACTCTTGCGGCGGCTATCGGCGAGGAGTCAGTCACCATTGAGGACGTTTGCGAGCCTTATCTTATGCAGTTAGGTTTCCTCTCAAAGACCCCAAGGGGACGTGTGGCGACACAGCTTGCTTACGATCATCTGGGATTTCTCAAGGACGGACAAACGCACCTGTGAGCTTAGTGAGGAATGCTTAATGAGGAATGAGGAGTGAGGAGTGAGGAATTAAGGTATCGCCTAGCGGCGATGAATTTCTTGTTCTTTAAGGACGAACACTGTTCGCCTGCCACTGCACTTTCTATCTTTGGAAAAATTTTATTATCGGATCAATTTAATATGTGTGTTAATATAGAGTTTACATAAATAAAAAATAATATAGAGGTATGACCTCGAAAAGGAGCTAATTATTATGGGAAGATTATTTGGAACTGACGGCGCAAGAGGAGTAGCTATCACAGAGCTTACCTGCGAGCTTGCTATGCAGATAGGCAGAGCTGCCGCAATGGTACTCACAAAGGAAACAAACCACAAGGCTAAGATAATCATAGGCAAGGATACCCGTATCTCAGGCGACATTCTTGAGTCCGCATTGGTCGCAGGTATCTGCTCAGTTGGTGCAGACGCTCACATTCTCGGTATTGTTCCTACCCCTGCCGTTGCAATGCTTGTAAAGAAATACAACGCAGACGCAGGCGTTATGATATCCGCTTCACACAATTCTGTTGAGTTTAACGGCATAAAGCTTTTCTCTGGCACAGGCTTCAAGCTTTCTGACGAGATAGAAAACGAGATAGAAGCACTTATCCTGGACACACCTGAAAAGATAGAGCTTAAGGACGGCTGTGATATAGGTCACGTTTATTACGAAAAGGACGCAGCTTGGGATTATATCCGCTACGTTATGAAAACAGTTCAGACAGATTTCAACGGTATCCGTGTGGCGCTTGATTGTGCAAACGGCTCAGCTTCCGTGTGCGCACAGAGAATTTTCGAGGGACTTGGTGCAAAGTGCATAATGCTCAACGATAAGCCGGATGGAACAAATATAAACAAGGATTGCGGCTCAACACATATCGAGGGTCTGCAAAAGGCAGTTGTTGATAATCATTGCGATATCGGTCTTGCCTTTGACGGCGACGCTGACAGATGTCTTGCAGTTGACGAAAAGGGCGAGCTTATCGACGGTGATAAGATACTTGCTATCTTTTCAAAATATATGAAGAGCATGGGCATACTCAAAAACAACACCTGCGTTGTTACAGTTATGACGAACCTCGGTTTCTTCAAGTATGCAAAGGCAAACGGCATCGTTGCCGCTACCACAAAGGTGGGCGACAGATACGTTCTTGAAGAAATGCTCAAAGGCGGTTATAATATAGGCGGTGAGCAGTCAGGTCATATCATTCTTCTTGACTATGCAAACACAGGCGACGGTGAGCTGACAGGTACAAAGCTTCTGACAGTCCTCAAATGTACAGGCGAAAAGGCAAGCGAGCTTGCTTCCTGCATGGAGTGCTACCCACAGGTGCTTGTGAACGTTAAGATAACAGCAGACAAAAAGGGTATGTGGGATAAAGTCCCTGAGATAACAGACGCTATCAAGATGTATTCCGAAAAGCTTGGTGACGAGGGCAGGATACTTGTCCGTGAGTCAGGCACAGAGCCTCTTGTTCGTGTTATGATAGAGGGCAAGAGAACAGGCATAATCACGGAATATGCACACAAGATAGCGGAGCTTATCGAAAAAATGTAAGGTGATATTTTGAAAATAGCTTTGATAAACGGTCAAAACCATAAAGGCTCTACATATCATATAGGCAGAATGTTAGCCGATAAACTTGGCGGCGAGGTGACAGAGTTCTTCCTGCCGAGAGATTTCGGCGAGTTCTGCTGTGGCTGTACCAATTGCTTTATGAAAGGCGAAGAAAAGTGTCCTCACTATGATAAGCTCGACCCTATCACCAAAGCGGTGGACGAAGCAGACGTGCTGATACTTACTTCCCCTGTGTATGTCTACCACTGCACAGGCTCGATGAAAGCATGGCTCGACCATTACGGCTGGCGCTGGATAGTCCACAGACCTGAAGAGAAAATGTTCTCAAAGCGTGCCGTTGTAATATCGACCGCCGCAGGTGCAGGTATGAACAGCACTAACAAAGATATGGCGGATAGCTTGTCATTCTGGGGCATTCCGAAGATATATAAGATAGGCTTCGGCATACACGCAACGAGCTGGAGCAAAGTTTCAGACAAAATGCTTGCAAAGATAAGGAAAAAGACCGATCGCATTGCCGCAAAGCTTAAAAGCGACAGCTTTGAGCCAAAGGTCAGTGCTAAGGGCAGAATGTATTTCACCATTTTCCACTTTGCAAACAAAAAGGGCTGGAATCCTGCTGACAGTGCATATTGGCAGGCAAAGGGCTGGACGGAAAATAAAAGGCCGTGGAAAAAGTAAATTTTATATAAGGATAAAAAATATGAGAATTGCAGAAAACTGGAAAGACTATAAGATAATAGATACCTCAAGCGGCGATAAGCTTGAAAGCTGGGGCGGAAAGGTGCTTGTAAGACCTGACCCTCAGATAATCTGGAAGTCCCCGAAGCGTTCTGACCTGTGGACAAAGGCAGACGGCATTTATCACCGTTCCTCAAAGGGCGGCGGCGAATGGGAATACAGAAAGCGCCTGCCTGAAAGTTGGAACATAGGCTATAAGAATTTGAAGTTTATAATCAGACCAACGGGCTTCAAGCACACAGGTCTTTTCCCTGAACAGGCTGTGAACTGGGACTTCATGGCTGACAAAATAAGAAACGCAGACAGAGAGATAAAGGTGTTAAACCTCTTTGCATACACAGGCGGAGCTACCCTTGCCTGTGCCGAAGCAGGTGCAAGCGTTTCACACGTTGACGCATCAAAGGGCATGGTGCAGTGGGCAAGAGAGAACGCCGCTGCGTCAGGGCTTTCAGATAAGCCTATTCGCTGGCTTGTGGACGATTGTGAAAAGTTCGTTCAGCGTGAGATACGCCGTGGCAAGACCTATGATGCAATCGTTATGGATCCTCCGTCCTATGGCAGAGGACCTGGCGGAGAGATATGGAAGCTTGAAGATTGTATCTATGACCTTGTAAAGACCTGCTCAGGCGTTTTGAGCGACGAGCCGCTTTTCTTCCTGCTCAACAGCTATACCACAGGACTTTCACCCTCAGTTATGGCATATATCCTTAGAGATGTCCTCGGAACGAGGTTTGGCGGAAACGTCACGGCTGATGAGATAGGATTGCCTGTGGAGGCAACAGGCGGTGTGCTTCCATGCGGTTCAACGGCAATTTGGCAGAAATAGCTTTGCTACAGTAAGGAATGGTGTTCGCATGAAATATGCTGAGAATTATGTTTATATGTACGGTCAAATGATCTCCACCTGTTCGTTTCTTCTTGACGGTGATTTTCCAAAGGCAGACGGCACGGCAGAAATAAAGGAAAAATATCACCTTGTCGGTGGTGAGACCGGAACAGCGGCGGCTGTTCTTTGCAGTCTGAATGTGCCTGTAAAGCTTGGCGGTACTCACCTTGGAAGCGGCAATGAAAAGCTTATAAAGGATTATTTTGCAGACAAGACTGCTGACCTTTCGGAGCTTGTTACAGAGGGTTTCGAGGGCGTGACCGACTATGTTATCATAGATAAAAATACACGCACCTGTTTTGGCGAGTGGGATAAGCTTTATTCACGTTCGGAGCCTTTTTATGAACAGCCTCGGAGGAGTCAGTGAAAAATTCAGCCTGCGTTGCGGCTGACCCTTATTTTGGTGATAAGATAGCCGAGTATTGCGTAAAATATGGCAAGAAATACGTCACCATAGATTGTGACTATGACAGCTATATACATAAGCATTGTGCAGTAAATTGCATATCTCATCAGCACCTTGGTGAATATTATCCGGATAAAAGCTATGATGAGCTTTTCAGGCTTTATACAGATAATACAGACGGGCTTGTGATATTTACCCTTGGCGAAATGGGTGCGATGTATGGCAGGAAGGGTGCTGTGCCAAAGATGTGCCCTGCATTTAAAGTAGACGTAGTGTCAACACTTGGTGCTGGGGACAGCTTTAAGGCAGGCGCTGTATATGGGCTTTATAAAGGTCTTGATGACGATACATTGGTGAAAACAGCCTGTGCTGTGGCAGGTGCGGCGGTGGAAAAGTTCCCTATCGCACTTTATCCGCCGACAGTAAAAGATATTGAAAAGCTTATGGGCAATGTGTAGGGGCGAACAGCGTTCGCATACCCATATATTATAATAAGGTATAAACCGAAATTTCAGACAGGAGGAAAGGTTATGTCTTTTGATTTTGATGAACTTAAACACAAGGCAGGAAATATGCTTGAAAAGGGTAAGGAAAAAGCCCATGAAGCCGCCGAAAGTGAAAAGGGGCAGAAGATAAAGAGCAAAGCAGGAGAGCTGTTTGAAAAGGGAAAGGAAAAAGCCCACGAGTTCGCAGAGAGCGAAACGGGCAAAAAGGTAAAGAACAAGGCTGAAAAGCTCCTTGATAAAGGAATAGACAAAGCCGAGAATGTTTACGAAAAGCATAAGGAAAGAAAGGCTGAACAGAAAGAACAGCCTGAAGATAAGGAATAAACTAAATTTGGTAAGGAAAGTAAAATGAGCATTTTTATTGAAATAAAGGATCTGCACTTTTCCTATGTGAACGACCTTGAAGAGCCGCCTGTTAAAACGGAGGTGCTTAAAGGCATTGATCTGAACATAGAAAAAGGCGAGTTTGTGGCAGTGCTTGGTCATAACGGCTCAGGCAAATCTACACTTGCAAAGTGCATAAACGCTATAAATCTTCCTGAGTCGGGGGCTGTCTATGTGAACGGCATGGACACTTTGGACGAAAATAACCTCTTGCCTATAAGAGAAAAGGTGGGCATGGTGTTTCAAAACCCTGATAACCAGATAGTTGCAACTATCGTGGAGGAGGACGTGGCTTTCGCCCTTGAAAATATGGGCGTCGAGCCGAATGAGATACGCAGGCGTGTTGACGAGGCTCTTAAAACCGTCGGTATGTATGAATACAGACTTCATGCACCCCATAAGCTTTCAGGCGGACAGAAACAGCGTGTGGCTATCGCAGGCATAATCGCAATGAAGCCTGATTGTATACTTCTTGACGAGCCTACCGCCATGCTCGATCCTCACGGCAGGGACGAGGTAATGAAAACTGTCAAAATGCTCAACGAGCAGGGCGTTACTATCGTGCTTATCACCCATTATATGGAGGAAGCCGCACAGGCACAGCGAGTGGTGGTCATTGACGGCGGCGAGGTAATAATGGATAACGTTCCGAAGAAGATATTCTCAAATGTGGAAACTATGAAAAATCTGGGACTTGACGTGCCGCAGGTGACAGAGCTTTGCTGGGAGCTTAAAAGGGCAGGCTATGACATCTCCACCGAGATAATCCACGAGGACGAGTGCGTTCAGAAGCTTTATGAAATGCTTAAGTGATAGGGAGTAACAATGGCAGTAATTAAAACGGAAAACTTGACTTATGTTTACGGCGAGGGCACACCCTTTCGCAAAACAGCCGTAGACAATGTTAATATAGAGATAAATGACGGCGAAATGGTGGGTATAATAGGACATACAGGCTCAGGCAAATCTACCCTTATCCAGCATTTCAACGGCCTTTTGAAGCCCACGAGCGGAAGCGTCTATATAGACGGAGAAAGGCTGTGGGACGATAAATCAAGGCTTCGCCCTATAAGATTTAAGGTGGGTCTTGTATTTCAGTATCCTGAGTATCAGCTCTTTGAGGAAACTTGCTATAAGGATATCGCCTTTGGACCTAAAAATATGGGTATCAAGGAAGATCAGATAGACAAGTATGTCAAAGAAGCCGCAAGAATGGTGGGGCTAAGCCCTGAGATACTTGACAAATCGCCTTTCGAGCTTTCTGGCGGACAGAAAAGGCGTGTGGCTATAGCAGGCGTTATGGCAATGAACCCAAAGGTGCTTATCCTTGATGAACCTGCTTCGGGTCTTGACCCTAAGGGCAGAGAGCAGATACTTGGTCTTATAAGAGAGTATCATGAGCAGATGAAAAATACTGTTTTGCTGGTATCACACTCTATGGAAGATATCGCAAAGAACGTTTCAAAGATACTCGTCATGAACGAATCGAAGCTTTTCTGCTATGACGATACAGTAAAGGTGTTTCACCGCTCTGAGGAGCTTGTGTCAATGGGACTTGCAGTGCCGCAGATAACAAGAGTTATAAACAGGCTCAAAGCCATGGGCATAGATATTAAGGAAGATGTGTATACAGTTGGCTATGCAAAAAAGGTCATCCTTGAAATGCTGGAGCAGAAAAAGAATAAGTAAGCAGCGGACTGCCTTTGACCCATATGAGCAGAGAGCAGGACTGTGTAAGTTGAGATAGAAAAATGGAGGAATATACCTTGATAAAGGATATTACTATAGGACAGTATTTTCCCGGAAATTCTGTCATTCACCGAATGGACGCACGAATAAAGATAATAATGACGGCGGTTTTCATAGTAATGCTTTTCGCCGCAAACAGCGTGTGGGGACTTCTTGTGGGCATAGCTTTTACTATTCTCACTTTTATCATATCGAAAATACCTGGCAAACTCATGCTAAAAAGCTTGAAGCCTATCGTACCGATAATAATATTCACGGCGATACTCAATCTGCTTTTTATCAGAACGGGCAAAGCCTATTTTGAGTGGAAATTTTTGAAGATAACGGACGAGGGAGTTGATACGGCAGTGTTCATGATGATAAGGATAATCTGCCTTATTGTCGGCACTTCGCTTCTTACCTACACCACCTCGCCTATCGACCTGACAGACGCTATCGAAAGATTGCTTTCACCGCTGAAAAAGATAAAAGTGCCTGTCCATGAGCTTGCAATGATGATGACTATTGCCCTGAGATTTATCCCTACCTTATCGAGGAAACAGACAAGATAATGTCAGCCCAGAAAGCAAGAGGAGCGGATATGGAAACAGGCTCGCTCATTCAGAAAGCTAAAGCCCTTATTCCAGTGCTCATACCGCTTTTCGTGGCATCGTTCAGACACGCCGAGGAGCTTGCCCTCGCAATGGAGTGCCGTTGCTATCACGGCGGAGAGGGCAGAACAAGAATGAAACAGCTCCATATGAGCATAGTCGACCTCTACGGCTCGGTGTTCTGCGTGCTGTTCCTTGCAGGCGTTATCGTCATAAATATAGTCGTATAGGAGGGGTATTATGAGCAGTGTTTTTAAAGATATGGACCAAGATGACAGACTTGACACTTTGGAAAGAAAAGTCAAGAAACTTGAGAGAAATGTAAATGGGGGAAGTAAAATGTCAGGCATTATAAAAGACCTTATCGGTATGGAATGTACCATTGACGGTGATGGTTTTTTCAGTACAAGATGCACCATTCTTGATGTCGATGACGAATGGGTAAAGCTCATCGTACACGAGAAGAAAAAGGACTTGACAAAAATAATAAGGATCGACAATATAGAATCCATAACACTCGACTAAAGAAACGGGATATGCTCATGACAAATTTCAGGATAATACTTGCCTATAACGGCACAGCTTATCATGGGTGGCAAAGGCAGAACAACGCCCTTGCCGTCCAGCAGGTGCTTGAAGAAGCTATCCTCTCGCTGACGGGACAGACAGTCACAGTGAACGGCTGTTCACGAACAGATGCAGGAGTGCACGCAAGAAGATTTTGTGCAAGCTTTCTTATAGAGTCCACAATAACCTGCCGTGGGATAGTTTTCGGACTTAATTCAAAGCTGCCGGACGATATCTCCGTGCTGGAGTGCGA
The DNA here is from genome assembly GCF_003462045.1 of Ruminococcus sp. AM31-15AC. Taxonomy (NCBI): domain Bacteria; kingdom Bacillati; phylum Bacillota; class Clostridia; order Eubacteriales; family Oscillospiraceae; genus Ruminococcus; species Ruminococcus sp. AM31-15AC. The sequence goes on from NZ_QTYG01000019.1 coordinate 18,506, forward strand.
AAAAGTCCCCCTTGATTTTCACGCAAGATATATGTGCAGCGGCAAGGAGTATGAGTATATTATACATAACAGCGAGATAAAAAATCCTTTTTATAAAGATACAGCCTACCGCAGTTGGTTTCCAATAGACGAGAAAAAGCTCGATAAAGCGGCACAGGATTTTGTGGGAACGCACGATTTCAAAGCCATGTGTTCCACCGATTGCACAAAGGAGAATACAGTTAGGACTATATTCTCTTTCCATGTAAGACGTGAGGGCGAGCTTGTGATATTCACAGTTTCGGGAGACGGCTTTCTGTACAATATGGTAAGGATAATGGTAGGCACGCTTATTTTTATAAACGAGGGCAAGATAGGAGAAACTCAAATACCCGATATACTTGCGTCAAAGGACAGAACAAGAGGCGGAAAGACCGTTCCGCCGCAGGGATTGTATCTTAACGAAGTGTATTATGATAAAGATAAAGGATCTGAACAAGGTGAATGATAAAAGATCAAAGAGCAGGCGGAGAAAGAAAAATCCGCCTACCAAAGAAGAAAAAACAATAAGAATAACCAAGCAGACGGATTTTGTTCAGCGTGACGAGTTTCACGGTGCAGAAGAGCCTATGCCGAACGTTACTTTCAGAGAGATAAAGCGTCAGAAAAAGGCGGCTCAGAAAGCGGCGGAACGTGAGCAGGAAGAACAGCTCCGAAAAGAAGCGGAAGAAGCCGAGGAGTCACGAAGCAGAATAGAGCTGACGAACACCGAGGATAAAGCCGAGGAGGAAAATCCTGAAAAAGCTGATGAAAGCAAGATAACAGTATCAGGCGGTGAAAATAAAGAGCAGGCTTCAGAAAGCAAAGAGGAAAAATCCGAGCATAAAAGCAGAAAAGAGAAAAAGGCTGAGAAGGCTGAGAAAGCCGAGAGGTCTGACGAGGAGATATCCAACGTCACCGATATAAGAGCGGCAAGAAAGAAAGAGAAAAACAAAAAGCTCTATAAAAAGATAGCCGCCATAGCAGTGGTGGTCGCTTTCGGAGTTGGCGTTTACGCTTCAAGAGGAGTGTGGGTGCCGAAGCTTGAGGGCATTTTGGACAGACCTCATGCCACTATAGTAAACGACGGCAAAAAGCAAAGCGGAAATTTCCCGCTGACCTTTGATGAAAGCTCCGTCAACGTTATAAAAAAGCTTTCCGACGGTATAGTTCGAGTAGACGACAGGAACATTGCTTTTTATGACGAGTCTGGCAATAAGATATCGGATAATTCTCACAACTTTGCAAACCCTGTTGTAAGAACATCTGGAAAGCGTGTGCTTGTTTACGATAACGGTGGAAATTCTTTCAGAGTGCTGAATAAAAAGGGCGAGCTGCTCTCAAAGGATATAGACCAGTCTATACTTTTGGCGGAGATAGCCCCTGACAGCACAGTTGCAGTGGTCACCCAGACTGAGAAATATGCCGCAGTGCTGACAGTTTATGACTCCTCGGGAGCAGAGATATATCAGTGGTCAAGCTCACGAAGAATACTTGATATAAGCTTTGATAAGGACGGAAGCGGCTGTTGTATCTCAACATTTTCCAGCAGTGGCGGAGCGTTACGCTCGGTCATCTATTATGTGACCTTTGACAGCACAGAGGAGAAGATGAAGAGCGAACAGCTTGAAACTCTCGCAGTTGCCGTTCAGCGAAACGATAACGGTGATTATTGGGTAGTGGGCGATACCTGCTTCTACAAGCTTGACAGCAATGGTAAAATACTTATGCAGTATGAATATCCTGGGGAGCTTTCAGATTATGCCCTGACAGACACCACTGCCGCAGTAGCATTCGATGGCATACAGCGTAAAACAGGAACTCTTGCGGTGTTCCGTTCGGACTCTGACGGAGATAAGCCTGATAGCGTTGTTTATACTCAAAGCGGCAAGCCTAAGAAAATGACCGCAGAGAACAAGAAGGTGATCCTTCTTGGCGAGGATAATATAGAAGCCTATGACAGTGCAGGAAATCTACTTGCAACAGCGGCAGTGTCCTCTGAGTATCTTGACTTTGTTTACCTCAACGACAGCGTTTATTTCCTGGGTCTGCATGAGATAAACAAAATAGCTTTCGAGACCTGACGAAAGGCAGGAAAATATGGCATATTTTTTTGACGGAGCAGTTATAATGATCCTTATCGTGACCGCTCTGACAGGATACTGTAAGGGCTTTGTGAGATATGTCATCACAATGCTCGGAACAGTGGCAGCCGTTCTTGTGGCTTTTCTTATAGCCAATATGTCGGCTGAAAATGTATATAACAAATATTTTAAAACACAGCTTATAACGAGCCTTGAAAACGCTGCTGAACAGACGGATCTTTCAAAGCTTGTGAGCAATGAACTGAAAAACGAGGGCGTTGATATCGACCTTTCAGATGAGGAGATAAAAAACGTCCTGTCCGGGACAGGCACTCTTGCGGAGAATACCGAAAAGCTGCTTGTTTCAAAGGGAACAGACCTTGATACCGCTCAGCAAAAGGGCGAGGAGCTTTCAGAGTATATCCACAGCGTTATGCCCCAAAAGCTCAGCGAAAAGCTTGAGGGCAATAAGCTTGGAAAAAGTCTGTCTAAGGCGGTGAAGTTCACTGCCGATCAGATAGACGAAGCCGTCAAGGCTCTCTCTGAGGGTGGCAGAACTGGTGCTGAGTATCTGGAAAAGAACATTTTCCGACCGATCGCCCTGACTTTTATAAGGCTTTGCGTGTTCATGATGGTTTATGTGCTTATGGAGATAGTCATAAGGCTTATCCTGCGTCTGTCGGGAGTTTTTACCCGAATGGCAGGTCTGACAGCGGCAAACCGTTTCGCAGGCATGGCGCTTGGTCTTTGCAAAGGCGGTCTGTATCTGGTGCTGATAGCCTTTATGGTCTGCACTGTGATAAATGCCACCGAAAACAAGCTTCCAAAGTTCAACAGCGCTGTTTTTGAAAATACCTATCTGTTCAGTTACTTCTTTGATATTCTGTATAAATGATCACCGTAAGGTGTATCAGTAAGGAAAGGAGCAAATAAAAATGTTAATGTGTTCAAGATGTAAAAAGCGTCCTGCTGTGGTGTTCATCTCACAGATGAACGCCAAGGACCCTCAGCACAAGAAGAACGAGGGACTTTGCCTTGTTTGTGCTAAGGAGCTTGGCATTTCGCAGGTGGACGATTATATGAAAGCTATGGGCATCTCAGACGATGACCTTGAAGCAATGTCAAATCAGCTTATGGAGGCTTCCGACGGGGACGATTTTGAGCCGGGCGGAACGAACTTCCTGAGCAATCTTTTCGGCGGTGACGCAGCCAATCTTTTCAGCAACCTCGCAGGAGGTATGCCTAAAGCCACCGATGAGGGCGGAGAGAACAAGCCAAAGGATAAAAAGAAAAAGCTTAAATTTCTCAACAACTATTGCACAAATCTTACCCAGAAAGCAAGAGAGGGCAAGCTTGATAACGTTGTGGGCAGAGATAAGGAGATATCAAGAGTTATCCATATCCTGTCAAGACGTCAGAAGAACAACCCATGCCTTATAGGCGAACCTGGCGTTGGTAAAACAGCCATTGCCGAGGGTATCGCACAGAGGATAGTTGCCGGAGATGTGCCGTTCCATATCAAGGATAAGGAGCTTTACCTCCTCGACCTTACCGCACTTGTTGCAGGCACTCAGTTCAGAGGACAGTTCGAGAGCCGCTGCAAAGGTCTTGTAGAGGAAGTAAAAGAGCAGGGCAACGTTATCCTCTTTATCGACGAGGTGCATACCCTTGTTGGCACAGGCGACAATGAGGGAACAATGAACGCCGCAAATATCCTGAAACCGTCACTTTCAAGAGGCGAGATACAGGTAATAGGTGCAACGACTTTCAAGGAGTACAGAAAGTATATCGAAAAGGACTCTGCACTTGAAAGACGTTTCCAGCCTGTAACAGTTTCCGAGCCGACAGTTGAGGATACTATCACGGTTCTTGAGGGCATAAAGCAGTATTACGAGAATTTCCATAGAGTAAAGATTTCAGACGATATGCTCAGAGAGTGTGCAGTGCTTTCTGAAAGATATATCAACGACAGATTTCTCCCTGACAAGGCGATAGATCTTCTTGATGAAGCCTGCGCCTGCACAAGTATCAGAACACCTGAGATAGAGGAGTTCGACGCACTTAACGAGGAGCTTAAAAAGCATGAAAAGCTCGTTGAGGATTACGAGCAGAAGTCAGACCCTGACTATGAGATAATCGCAAAGGAAAAGGGCGAGATACTCAGGATCCAGAACAGACTCAAAGAGGTGGAAGAAACTCTTAAAAACGTTCAGGTCACAGAGGAAGATATCTCAAAGGTGATAGAGCTTTGGACAGGTATCCCTGCCAATAAGATAGCTCAGACCGAGTATGACAAGATAAAGCATCTGAAAGAAGCCCTTTCAAAGCGTGTTATCGGCCAGGACGAAGCCGTTGATAAGGTCGCAAAGGCAATAAAGCGTACAAGAGTTCAGCTTTCAAAACGCCGCAGACCGGCTTCATTTATTTTCGTCGGCCCAACAGGCGTTGGAAAAACAGAGCTTGTTAAAGTTCTTGGAGAAGAGCTTTTTGACGCCACAGAGCCGCTTATCAGAGTTGACATGACCGAGTATATGGAGAAGCACTCAGTATCAAAGCTTATCGGTTCGCCTCCGGGATATGTAGGCTTTGACGAAGCAGGTCAGCTTACCGAAAAGGTGCGCCGCAGACCATATTCAGTGGTACTTTTTGACGAGATAGAAAAGGCTCACCCTGACGTTATGAACATACTCCTTCAGATACTTGACGAGGGACGTATCAACGATTCACAGGGCAGAAGCGTTTCATTTGAGAACACGGTTATCGTCATGACATCAAACGCAGGTTCGACTGATAGAGATACAGGTGTGGGCTTCAATAAGACCGACAGCGATATCGCCAAGGATAAGGCAATGAAAGCCCTGAGAGAGTTCCTGCGTCCTGAGTTTCTTGGAAGAATAGACGAGATAGTTGTGTTCAATCCGCTCACAGAGGAGAATTTCGCAGGCATAGCAGGTCTTATGCTGGACGAGATGAAGTCGCCGCTGGGGGAAAAACATATCAGCCTGAGATATACAGATGAAGCTCTGAAAGCTATCGCACATAAGGCATATGGTCAGAAGCTTGGTGCAAGAGATATCCGCCGTGTCATAAGAAACGAGGTGGAGGATAAGATAGCCGAACTGCTTATAGACAAGGGCGAGGGAGCGGTGTCCGCCGTGGCAATATCTGCTGACAACGGAGAGATAAAGGTGGACGCACTTTAAAAGCCTAAAGTTATAAAATCAGGGTAAAAATTATAAAAAAATACTTGATTTTTATGGCGGTATGTTATATAATAAAGGTAAGGTTGTTAGTTTTTTAACAACGTGAATTAAAAAATTAAATTGAGAGGTGTCTTTAAAATGGCAGGTTTAAACAAAGTTACTGTTGATGACATTAATGTAAAGGGCAAAAAGGTACTCGTAAGAGTTGACTTTAACGTTCCTCTTAAGGACGGCGTTATTACAAACGATAACAGAATAACAGCTGCTCTCCCAACTATCAAGAAGCTGGTAGCTGACGGCGGCAAGGTAGTTCTGTGTTCACATCTCGGCAAGCCAAAGAACGGCCCAGAGGCTAAGTTCTCACTTGCTCCTGCTGCTGCAAGACTTGCAGAGCTTCTTCCTGAAACAAAGGTAACATTCGCTGCTGACGATACAGTAGTTGGCGACAACGCTAAGAAGGCAGTTGCTGAAATGGCTGACGGTGATATCGTTGTTCTTGAGAACACAAGATTCAGAGGCGCAGAGGAAACAAAGAACGGCGAAGCTTTCGCTAAGGAACTTGCAGGCCTCGTTGACGACGAAGTATTCGTAATGGACGCTTTCGGTTCAGCTCACAGAGCTCATGCTTCTACAGCTGGCGTTACAAAGTTCGTTAAGGAAACAGCAGTTGGTTACCTCATGCAGAAAGAGATCAACTATCTCGGAAATGCAGTTGAAACACCTGTTAGACCATTCGTTGCTATTCTCGGCGGCGCAAAGGTAGCAGATAAGCTCAACGTTATCTCAAACCTCCTCGAGAAGTGCGATACACTTATCATCGGTGGCGGTATGGCATATACATTCCTCAAGGCACAGGGCAAGGAAGTTGGTCTTTCCCTCGTTGACGATACAAAGATCGACTACTGCAAGGAAATGATGGAAAAGGCTGAGAAGCTCGGCAAGAAGCTCCTTCTCCCTATCGACACAACAGTTGCAGCAGGTTTCCCTGATCCAATCGACGCTCCTATCGACGTTGAAGTTGTTGACTCCGACAAGATCCCAGCTGACAAGGAAGGCCTTGATATCGGCACAAAGACACAGGAACTCTTCGGCGAGGCTGTTAAGTCCGCAAAGACAGTTGTTTGGAACGGTCCTATGGGCGTATTCGAGAACCCAACACTTGCAGCAGGTACTATCGCAGTTGCAAAGGCACTTGCTGAAACAGACGCTACAACTATCATCGGCGGCGGCGACTCAGCAGCAGCAGTTATCCAGCTCGGTTTCGCTGACAAGATGTCACACATCTCAACAGGCGGCGGAGCTTCACTTGAATACCTCGAGGGCAAGGTTCTTCCGGGTATCGACGTTATTGCCGACAAGTAATTTATATATTTGCTCGACTTAAAAGCTGGGGCAGGCAGTCATTTGCCTGCCCCTTTTTAATTATGGGGGTATCAATGATTTACCGTGAACCTTTGGTTTTGACAGTATACTATTCACAAAGCAGTATTACTGCGGCATTTGTTTTTGCCTGTATATTGGCTGTTGCGTCGGCACTGGCGGCAGTTGGATTTGTAAAGATCGGCTGTAAGCGTTACGGAAATTCAGAAAGTTCCGATGATTGCAGTAAATATGTTAAAACGTTTGCTAAGGTAGTAGGGGAAAGCAGATCCGAATATGAGGATTTTTCCGAAAGCAGGGGAGCGTATACTTCCTATGTAAACCAGCTTGAAATCGAATATACAGATCAAAGCGGCATAGTTTACCGCAAATTTATCGAAAACATTCTTAACGACGGCTATGTAAATATATGTTATGGTGAGAATGATCCCGACGATTTTTACCTTTCGGATTATGCAGACGGTATCGCCGAAATTGAAAATGAATGCCGCGGCGAATTTGTTTACGGGATAAGCATGAGAATTTTTTTCGGAGCTTTTGCAGCGGTGTTTGCTGTAATCTCTATAATGACTTTCATACATACTTTTAATATGAAAACCTTCGAGGACAGCGGGTCGGAAAGCGGACATATTGTCATTATCTCGCCCGATTCCTCTGAAAGAAACGAGGTGACGGAATGAACGAATTAATGCTTTTAGCTGAAAATTTCAAGGTCAGTGTTTTGGCAGGCGTTAACCTTGGCTGGCAGGGAATCGGAGGGATAATTCTGTTCCTTACAGGAATAGGGCTGATATATTTCGGTATCAAGGCGCTTAAAGGCTATCGGTTTTTCCCGGATCAAGAACAGAATATTCCCGAAGAAGACCATTATGAGCCAATGCAGGCAAAGGCTTTGCAGAAGGTAAAAACAACAATGCCGTCTTTTAGCGGCGGTGAAGATCAGGTCTTTGTTGAATGGAAAATAGGTTATACTGTGAACGGAGAAAAGTATACCCAGATAGTTACAGACAACGGTTATAATAAAGGGGATATGATCGATATAAAGTATAATCCTGAGAATCCGCAGGAGTTTTATCTTGACGACGAAAAATCAAAGGTGGAAGTCACCGAGGAAGAAAAGGAAGCAGAGCAGAAAGAGGAAAAGACACCGTTCGGTTATGCGGCGATAGCTATCGGCGTGCTGCTGGGGATTTTCGGCGCTGTTATGCTTATCGACAAGCTTTAAGGAGAAAATATGCCAACTGATGAGAGTTATTTTGAATACATACTCGAACAGCTCAGCGAGCTTGAAGATATCCGAGCAAGAAAAATGTTTGGTGAGTATATATTATATTATAAGGACAGAATATTCGGTGGCATTTATGATAACAGACTTCTTGTGAAGTCCGTGAAAGCTGCAGAAGATCATCTTAAAGACATAACGTTAGAGATGCCCTATGAAGGTGCAAAGCCAATGTACCTTGTGGATAATACCGATGATAGGGATTATCTCAAAGGGCTTGTGGAAGCAATGTATGAACAGCTCCCACCGCCAAGATCAAAGAAAAAATAAGGTAAAAAACAGCGGAGGTTCTTTGTTAATTAGTTGACAAATACGAGTGAATGTTGTATAATAGACTTGGAAAACTAGCAGGAGCAGTTTTTCTGTTCCCTATAAAAAATAAAGGAGTTTTTTATCATGAAAAAAGCTGTAAGAAAAGCAATTATTGCAGGAAACTGGAAAATGAACAAGACAAGACCTGAGGCTAAGGAGCTTCTCGAAGCTATCAAGCCACTTGTTGCAAATGCTGAGGGCAAGGTTGAAGTTATCGCTTGCGTACCTTTCACAAACCTTGAAACTGCTATCAACGCAACAGCAGGCTCAAACGTAAAGATCGGTGCAGAGAACGTTCACTTTGAGAAGAGCGGTGCTTTCACAGGCGAGATCTCAGCAGATATGCTCGTTGAGCTTGGCGTTGAGTACGTTGTTATCGGTCACTCAGAGAGAAGACAGTATTTCGGCGAAACAGACGAAACAGTAAACAAGAGAACAAAGGCAGCTCTTGCAGCTGGTCTGAAGCCTATCGTTTGCGTTGGCGAGCTTCTCTGGGAGCGTGAGTGCAACATCACAGAGGAAGTTATCGCAAGACAGGTAAAGCTTGATTTCTTCGGCGTATCAGCAGAGGACGTTAAGAAGTCCGTTATCGCTTATGAGCCGGTTTGGGCTATCGGCACAGGCAAGACAGCTACAGCAGATCAGGCAGAGGAAGTTTGCGCATTCATCAGAGCAACACTTGCTAAGATCTATGACGAGGCTACAGCAGAGGCAGTTACAATTCAGTACGGCGGCTCAATGAACGCTAAGAACTGTGCAGAGCTTCTTTCTAAGGAGAACGTAGACGGCGGTCTTATCGGTGGTGCTTCACTGAAGGCTGCTGACTTCAACACTATCGTTCAGGCAGCTGTTGAGGGCTAATTAACAGACGGATATCTAGGGGCAAAATATCATTCGTCACAAGAACAAACAAATAAAAAGTTCCGCAGGGGACGGCTGCGGCTGTCCTCTGCTTTTTTTGAACAGGGGGACGCAACTGTGAAAAAAATAATATTTGCAGCATTAGTATTATCCATGTGTATGTCATTTGCAGCCTGCGGAAACACTGATGAAAGCAGCGCACCTGCGGCAGAAAGCTCTCAGACAACATCTGAAGCTCAGCTTGAAAATGTAACTATCAAAATGGACTCTAGTAAGCTCCTTAGCGGCGTTGAGTTTACAGACAGCGAGCTTCTCGACAAAACCGCAGAGTTCACCAAAAAGGTAACTGAGAACGCAGAAGAAAAAGAGCCGGATTCAAAGGAGTATGTTGTTGGCGGCGATTGGCTGGATATAAAATGTTCAGACGGAACTTCTATCTACTATGAAGCAGGAGAGAGTAACTATGTCCGTATCGGCGCAAAGACCTATTACACAAGCGACGATACCGCCAAGGAATTTAAGGAATATGTCCTGAGCTTCCTTGAAAATGGCGGTTATTGGGGATAATACGAATATAAATGATGTTGAAAGGACTAAGAAATATGTCAAAGAAACCCATAGCACTTATCATTATGGACGGCTTCGGCTATAATCACAAGGATTACGGCAACGCTATCAGAGCTGCCAAAACACCTAATATCGACAGACTTCTTGCCAACTATCCGCACACTCTTATCGGTGCAAGCGGCATGGACGTTGGACTTCCTGAGGGACAGATGGGTAACTCAGAGGTAGGCCATACAAATATCGGTGCAGGAAGAATAGTTTATCAGGAACTTACAAGAATTACAAAGTCTATCAAGGACGGCGAATTCTTCTCAAACGAAGCTTTCACAGCAGCCGTTGAGAACTGCAAGAAGAATGACAGCGCACTCCACCTGTTCGGACTTCTTTCAAACGGCGGCGTTCATTCACATAATTCACACCTCTATGGTCTTTTGGAGCTTGCTAAGAAAGCAGGTCTTACAAAGGTATACGTTCATTGCTTTATGGACGGCAGAGATGTTCCTCCTACAAGCGGTGCTGACTTTGTTGCTGAGCTTGAAGAAAAGCTCAAGGAAATTGGCGTCGGCAAGATAGCAACAGTAATGGGCCGTTACTATGCAATGGACAGAGATAACCGTTGGGAGCGTGTAGGCAAGGCTTATGACGCAATGGTATACGGCGAGGGCAATAAGGCTGATAACGCAGTTGACGCTATCAAGGCTTCCTATGCCGCTGACGTTACAGACGAGTTCGTTGTTCCTACAGTTATCGATGAGAACGGCAAGATATCCGCAAACGACAGCGTTATCTTCTTCAACTTCCGTCCTGACAGAGCAAGAGAGATAACAAGAACTCTCGTTGACGACGACTTCACAGGCTTTGAGAGAAGAAATGGCAGATTCCCACTTTACTATGTCTGCATGACACAGTATGACGCAACAATGCCAAACGTTGACGTTGCATTCAAGCCAGCAAGCCTTGAAAATACTTTCGGCGAGTATATCGCAAAGAAGGGTCTTTCACAGCTTAGAATCGCTGAAACTGAGAAGTATGCCCACGTTACATTCTTCTTCAACGGCGGCGTGGAAGCTCCTTTTGAGAACGAGGACAGAGCCCTCATCAATTCACCAAAGGTAGCAACTTATGACCTCCAGCCTGAAATGAGTGCATATCTTGTTTGCGACGAAGTTCTCAAGAGAATAGAGTCTGATAAGTATGACGCAATTATCCTCAACTATGCAAACTGCGACATGGTAGGTCACACAGGCGTGTTCGACGCAGCCGTAGCAGCCGTAGAGGCAGTTGACGAGTGCGTAGGCAAAACAGTCGACGCAGTTCTTGCAAAGGGCGGCATAGCACTTATCACAGCAGACCACGGCAACGCAGATAAGATGATGGAAGAGGACGGCTCACCGTTCACAGCCCACACAACAAACCTTGTACCTCTTATTATCGCAGGCGCAGGCAATGTTCTTATCAGAGAGGGCGGCGTTCTTGCTGATCTTTCACCAACAATGCTCAAACTCATGGGTCTGGAGCAGCCAAAGGAAATGACAGGTAAGTCTATCATCAAGGACTAATTTCCATAAAATAATCAAGGCAGTACCGAGAAAATCGGCACTGCCTTTTTTGTATCCCATCTATTCACTTGCTCTGTATATTGCCCAAACCCTATTTCAGCGGGTCAAGCCCTTTAGCCATTATGCAGTAGGTACTGCCGTATGGGTTCGGTATGGGTGGCATTCTGCTCACATGAAACTCTTTCGGCAAACCACGGCTGTCACATGGGAAACTCATGGTCACACAAGTGCCTTTGCCGATCTCGCTGCGATAACTTAGTTCACCGTCAAAACGGTCGCAAAAGCATTTTGCCAGTGCAAGCCCCAACGCCTCGCTGCTACTGTATTTCTGGAATGTGCCAAAGGGCGTGATAGCCGCCTGCCATACATCGTCTGTCATGCCGTTGCCGTTATCACTTATTGACAGTATTATCCTGTCGTCCTCGGTTTTTAGGATAAGCTCCACCTGCCGTTGTTCCTTGTCATTGTACATATATGCGTTCACAAGCAGATTTACAAGCACATTTTTAATAAGGCTTTTGTTTGTTTCAAAATAAATGCACGGGTCAATGGAGTATCTGAAAATACAGCCGTCCTCTTCAAGCAAATTGCCTTCTTCGTCGCATACCTCACCGCATATGTCTGACAGGCTCTGATATTCAGTTGTGAAATTGCCACTGAAATATTTTGCAAGTTCTGTCATGTTCACCGTTGCGGAAAATGTCTTCAGTATACGAAGCCTCGCCTCATGGTCAAAATGCTCATATTCAGTGCCGACTTTTGAAGAAAAGGATTCCTTTTGGCTGTCAAGCATCGCTAACATTTTAGAAAGCTCCATCCTTATGTTGCCGAGAAAATTCGATTTGAAGCGTAAATATCCAGACTTGTCCGAAAGACGTTCTATGTCCATGCAGGAGTAATAGTGTATGAGATAATTCGTTATAATGCCATTATCTCTCAGTGGTTCAAACCGCATTGCCGCCGAGTCTGCAAACCTGCCCTTATATTCAAAGGTAGCTGTCTTTTCAACAGGCAGAATGAAAGCGTTTTCCGGAGTATCGCATAAAGCAGAAATATCTATAACATCAGGCAGATCGCCATGATTTTTCCAAATGACATTAAGCTCAGCGTCAGTGAGGATAATGTTTTCCTCAGACTGAGCGTATATCTCTTTCACAGAAGATGTCAGTTCCACTTTGTTAGCCTGCCTTTCATAAAGATCTCATGTAAATATTATAACCTAAACTGTCGGGGTAGTCAATAAAAAATCATCAATATTTGATCACATTTTAAAGAATTTAGCAGTGCTTTGACGAATCAGGACGCAGGTGGCTTTGCGGTATTGCCTTAAAGAAAAAAAGTTCTAAGTTTTTTGTAAAAACACTTGCAATGTATAGAAAAATGTAGTATAATAAGTACAGAAAAATTTTTAGGAGGTAAATTAATTATGGCAGTTAAAGTCGCAATTAATGGTTTTGGACGTATTGGACGTCTTGCATTCAGACAGATGTTTGGCGCAGAGGGCTACGAGGTAGTTGCAATCAACGACCTGACAAAGCCTTCAATGCTCGCTGATCTTCTTAAGTATGATACAGCTCAGGGCGGTTACTGTGGCAAGATCGGTGAGAATCTCCACACAGTATCAGCTGACGATGAGGCTAATACTATCACTGTTGACGGCAAGACTCTTCAGATTTATGCAGAAAAGGACGCTAAGGATTGTCCTTGGGGCAAGCTTGGTGTAGACGTAGTTCTCGAGTGCACAGGCTTCTATACATCAAAGGCTAAGAGCCAGGCTCACCTCGATGCTGGCGCTAAGAAGGTAGTTATCTCAGCTCCTGCTGGTAACGACCTCAAGACTATCGTTTACTCAGTAAACGAGAAGACACTTACAGCTGACGATACAATCATTTCAGCTGCATCTTGCACAACAAACTGTCTTGCTCCTATGGCTAATGCTCTTAACAAGTATGCTCCTATCCAGAGCGGTATCATGAGCACTATCCATGCTTACACAGGCGACCAGATGATTCTTGACGGTCCTCACAGAAAGGGTGACCTGAGAAGAGCAAGAGCTGGTGCTGCTAACATCGTTCCTAACTCAACAGGTGCTGCAAAGGCTATCGGTCTTGTAATCCCAGAGCTTAACGGCAAGCTCATCGGTTCTGCACAGAGAGTTCCAGTTCCAACTGGTTCTACAACAATCCTTACAGCAGTTGTAAAGGGTGCTGACGTAACAGTTGAAGGCATCAACGCTGCTATGAAGGCTGCATCTTCTGAGTCATTTGGCTACAATGAGGATCCAATCGTTTCTTCTGACGTTATCGGCATGAGATTTGGTTCACTCTTCGATGCTACTCAGACAATGGTATCTAAGATCGCTGATGACCTCTATGAGGTACAGGTAGTTTCTTGGTACGACAACGAGAACTCTTACACATCACAGATGGTAAGAACAATCAAGTACTTTGCTGAGCTTGCATAATCTGCACAGCTAAAACTAAATTGTTTACTAAAGACCGCTTCATCATGAGGCGGTCTTTTTTTGTATCAGTTTATAGCAATGGTGGGTAATCAACGGGCGAACAGTGTTTGCCCGTTGATCATAATTACACAAAATGTATATACCGGGTCAGTTGTTTCAATTTTTTTTTTTAATTTCTATTGAAATTTTAATTAATATGGTGTATAATATTCTTGTGGTTGGTTATTCATGATACTTTAATTATACCACAAAAAAGACTGCTGTCTTGCTTTTTTGCAAGATCGCAGCCTTTTTTCTTGGGGACTTTTTTACAGTCCCTTTTGTCGTTCATATCAGAAACCACGTCCTCCGCCATGACCTCTGCCAAAGCTCATTCCCTTGGAATTAGAAGTAACAATGCCGTCAATAGTCACGGTTTCCGACTGCGACCCAGCCGTAATGGTGTAAGTTTCGCCTTTCTTCAGGTCAGCGCTTGTGAATACAACGCTCTGCCAAGTCTTTGTAGGGGTAAAGCTTAAGATCTCCTTGCCGTCACTGTCAGTGATAGTCAGTTTTTCGTTTGCCGAAACTGTCGAACCAAGATCGTGCAGAACACTGTATTGTGTGGAGTTGTCACCGAAGCCTTCTTCCATTCCAACTGCACCACAGGCGATGAGCGTTCCCCCTGTTACAGTTGCAGTGCCGTTGTAGTCAAGTGCACCGTTGCCACCGTTAGTAGGTCCGCAAACGCAAACTTTACCGCCTGTCATAGTGAAGTTGCCATTTGAGTCAAGTCCGTCGCCTTCAGCGTCAATGGTTACAGTTCCTCCATTGATGTTAAGTTCGACACCGTCCTGTGACGAGAATTGGTCAGCACCCATTCTGTCTGTTGATCCTGTGTCGCTTCCTCCTGCGCAGTTTATTCCGTCATCGCTTGCTGCCACTGATATGGTGCCACCGTCTATTGTCACGATAGATCCCTCGATACCTTCGTAGCTCTTTGTGATGTCTACAGTGCCGTCGGATATGGTCAGATTTTCATTAGCGTGCATTCCGTTGTCACCTGACGCCGCAGAAATATTTCCTCCTGTTACCACAATGTTTCCATTGCTGTGTACTGAATCGTCTGCCGAATCTATCTTGAACTCGCCACCGCTTATGTTCACCTCGTTGCCTGCCTTTAAAGCCTTTGCAGATGTTGAAGTGCTGTCCGTTGTATCTGTGTTGTCAGCCGTAGGCATTGCAGGCGGTTCGCCTCCTGTGCCGTTTCCGTTATCGTCAGGTCTGCCCATTCCGTTCGGACCACCACCACCGTTGCCCATGTTGTTCTGCCAATTTCTGTTTGGCGTGCCGTCAGACTTCATAGAAGCGTTTGCACTTCCACCTCCTGTGGTGATGTCAAAGCTTCCGTCCTCGATAGAAAGCACAGTTTCCGCCTCGAATGCGTCATTGTTTGCGACTAATGTGAAGCTTCCCCCTGTCACGCTTATAAAGCCTTTGTCAGAAGCCTCTGTGTTAGTGGATTTTATGCCGTTCGTGCCTGCGGAAATGTTGAATGTTCCGCCCGATATCTTAACGCTGTCCTTGCCCTCCATAGCGGTTGAAGCCGAGGTCACATTGATATTGCCGCCAGTGATAACAAGATCGTCCTTTGAAACTATGCCGTGCTTGTAGTTCGCATTCACAGTAAGTGTACCGCTGCCGTTTATAGTAAGGTCTGCTTTGGAGAAAATAGCACCGTCTGTGTTGCTGTCATCTTCTCCTAAAGAGTAGCTTGCACTGTCCGTCAAAACGTTCTCTGTGCCGTCCTCCAGCACGATATAAACTTTTTTAGCTTTGCTCACGAGCAGGGGAGCATTGTCTGAACAGGTGATATCCAATCCATTGAAAATAAGCTTTATTTCAGCCGTCTTGTCCGCTAAAACGATTATCCTGCCGTTGGTCGCCGTGCCTGAAAGAATGTAAGTGCCTGCCTGCGAAATGGTAACAGTTTCCCCTTCTGAGGTCGCACCCTCACCGTCTATAGCCGCACTGCCATCAGCAAATGTAATCCCTACTGAGCTTTCCTCGTCATATCCAACGTCAATGTCCTCTGCCGCAATGCTTGCGTCAATGTCAGACTTTGCTGCCTGAGAAACACTGCTTGTGGTCTGTGAAGAACTTGCACTCTCTGAACAGCCTGAAAAAGCTGTGACCGTGATAAAAAACGCCGCCGTGATAGCCGCAAGCTTCTTTGTGTCCGAAGTTTTCATGAAAAATACCCCCTTTTGCATGGTAAAAAAAGGTTGAAAAAAGCCGCACAAGACCGCTTTAGCCTTGTGCGGTTTTGCTTATGGATACTTTTGTTATTTTGTCAGAATGATTGTTCCTCAATGTCTGCTGCCACTGCACACATTATTTCAAGGTTGCCGTTTCTGCATCTAAGTTCGTCAATAAGCTTCTTTTCGTTAGCGTCACCCTTTAGCTCTATGCGGTATTTCAGCTTGAAAAGGCTTCCCATATTTGTGGTCTTTACCGAAACAAGCTCACATTCTGAAAGATACTTTTCAAATATATCGTCAAATACCTCAGTGTAATCAAGGCTTTCAGGGATAGTGATACTAAGATCCTTGTGACCCGACTTCTTTTTGCCAATAGGCAGAAGCGTGTAAATAATGTTCAGCAGGCTCACGCACACAGCAAGCATAAGAGCCAACGCAAGGTGGTTCGTGCCCGTCGCAAGACCCACCGCCATTGAAAGGAATATAGCACAAATGTCCATTGCGCTTCCCGGTACAGAACGGAATCTTACCAAGCTGAATGCACCCATAACAGCCACGCCCGTGCCGATGTTTCCGTTTACAAGCATTATCACTACCTGTACTATCACAGGCAGCAAAGCAAGCGTCATCATAAAGCTCTTTGTCTTTTTCTGCTTGAAGTTGAAAGCAAACGCTATTATAAGACCAAGCACCAACGAAGCCGCAGTGCTGAAAATAAATTCGTTTGTAGTTATCGCCGCCACGGTCGTTTCAGTGGTGGTCACAGTAGTAGCCGCAAGAGTAGTTGAATTAAGCACAGCTTATCACCTTACCTTTATGTATTTTTTCAGAAAATTCATTAAGATACGCAGTTCCGTATTTTGAGAATGACGCAGGATATATCTCCAGTTCATCAAGTATAGCCGATAACCAAAGAGGCATAGCGTTCGGTATCTTTATTTCCATTACCCTCACGCCAGCAGGCAGAAGCTCTTTTCCCCAAATGCCCTTGTCAAGCTCTTTTTGCTCCTCACGGTAAAGAATGTGCGTGTCAAAGGTCAGCCTGAGGGAAGGGTCTTCTGCACCGCAGTAAGCAAGTCTGTCATAGCTAAGATACATTGCAGGAGCAATGCCCTTATAGAATTTGAGAAAATATTTCAGCTCGTTCTCTATCTGCGGATTATCATGAGGTACATCTTTGCCTGCAAAGAAATCACGGGTCTGTGCAAGGGTCATTTCAATACGCCTCTTGTAGACCACACCCTTGTATTTCTTTTTAAGCTCCACAAAAACCATGTCTTCATCATTAGGTACGCCGTAGCTCCTCACTCTCAGCTTTTCCTTGTAAACAGGCTTTTCAATGGAGTTTCTCACAAGCTGATGACTTGGTGTGTCATAATATATGTTGCAGATAGTACTTTTGTAATATCTGTCTTTGACAAAATGCCCATCGAGCTTTTTTATAAGCTTTTCATAAGTCGGTTCATCAACGATATATTTTTTCTCTATCCGTCTGAACACTTCCTGATTGCCATTCATATCCACGCCTCTTTTCGTGATTTTTTCGTATGCTTCGTGTAAACTTTCCTTTGATTAAAAGTATATATGAATAACTTTAAATATAGCTAAACCTTATATGTATTTTGTGTGAATGTTTATGAATATTGCAAAATACCATATATTTGTATACAAAAAACGGGTGAACTTCTGTCCACCCGTGGAAATTATTTTGCACTATATTATTCCGCAATAGCCTTGTGGAAGATCTTCTTACCCTTTTTGATAACAACAGGCTCAGAGAGATCAACAAGACCCTTAGGGTCAGTGAATTTCTCGCCATTCACTGCAATACCGTTCTGAGTAACAAGACGTCTTGCCTCGCCATTTGAAGGGCAAAGACCGCACTTAACGAGAAGCGTAAGAATACCTATCTTGCCGTCAGTAAGATCAGCCGCCGCAATAGTCGTGCTAGGCATATCGTCACTGTTTCCACCGCCTGCAAAAATAGCCTTTGCCGCAGCGTCAGCCTTGTCAGCCTCTTCTTTGCCGTGAACAAGCTTTGTCAGCTCGTAAGCCAAAAGCTCCTTAGCCTTGTTGTATTCAGCACCCTCCATGTGTTTCTCCATTTCCTCTATCTCCTCGATAGGAACGAATGTGAGCATCTTCAGGCACTTGATAACATCAGCGTCGCCAACGTTTCTCCAGTACTGATAGAACTCGTATGGAGAAGTTTTTTCAGGGTCGAGCCATACAGCGCCCTTTTCTGTCTTGCCCATTTTCTTGCCCTCGGAGTTGAGCAGGAGAGTGATAGTCATTGCATAAGCGTCCTTGCCAAGCTTCTTTCTGATAAGCTCAGTGCCGCCCAGCATATTAGCCCACTGATCGTCACCGCCGAACTGCATATTACAGCCGTAATCCTGGAAAAGTCTGTAGAAATCGTATGACTGCATTATCATGTAGTTGAACTCAAGGAAAGTAAGACCTCTTTCCATTCTCTGCTTGTAGCACTCGAATGTAAGCATCTTGTTTACAGAGAAGCAAGCGCCAACGTCACGAAGCACGTCGATGTAGTTAAGGTCCATGAGCCAGTCAGCGTTGTTTACCACAAGAGCCTTGCCGTCAGAGAAATCAATGAAACGGCTCATCTGCTTTTTAAAGCAAGCAACGTTGTGCTCGATAGTTTCCTTTGTGAGCATCTTTCTCATGTCAGACTTGCCCGAAGGGTCGCCTATCATGCCTGTTCCGCCGCCCAGCAGAGCGATAGGCTTGTTGCCTGCCATTTGCAAACGTTTCATAAGGCAAAGTGCCATAAAGTGACCAACGTGTAGAGAATCAGCAGTTGGGTCAAAACCAATGTAGAAAGTAGCCTTACCAGCGTTGATAAGCTCCTTTATTTCCTCCTCGTCAGTGAGCTGAGCGAGAAGACCTCTTCTTTTCAGTTCTTCAAATACTGTCATTTTTCATACCTCCGTATTATTTTTTTGCGGTACATAAATAAAAAATCCCCTGACAGAAAATCTGTCAGAGGACGAATTATCGTGGTACCACCTCAGTTTATCGGGAAACTCCCGACCTTACAGGCTCAGCAGAAAGCGAAGCCATAGCACTGTAACGTGTGCAAACCGTTTCGCCTTACGCAAAAGCTTTCTCAGCGAACAGCTCAGGAATGTATTCACACTTTGTAGAAATGCTTTCTCGCACCGACCGAAAGCTCTCTGAAATTTCGCAAAAGGCTACTTATTTCCGTCATAGCATTTAAACCTATTGATATGACTATAGCACACTTTCACCCTTTTGTCAACCCCCTTTTTGTTAGAAGTGAGGAATGAGGAGTGAGGAGTGAGGAATGAGGAATGAAGGTATCGCCTGCGGCGATGATTATTGTAGGGGACGACGCCCTCGGCGTCCCGCTCGGAGGTGCGAGGCTTGAATTTTCACAAACTATGCCGGCGTATAAAGACGGGCGACCTTTTTGCCCCTGCATTATCCCCCACTTTTTTAAAGAATTAACTTATTCGTCTACAAATGTACAAAAACATATGATATAATAAAATTTATATGATTTTATTTAGTTGGGAGATAGAAAAATGCTGAAGCTTTTTAGGTATCTGAAAAACTATAAAAAAGAAAGCATAATCGGTCCGCTGTTCAAGCTTATCGAAGCCTGCTTCGAGCTTGCAGTGCCGCTTGTTATGGCTAATATCATTGACGTGGGTATAAAAAATCAAGATAAGCCCTATATCTATAAAATGGGTGGTGTGCTTGTCCTCCTCGCCTTCTGCGGTCTGGCTTGTTCGTTGACTGCTCAGTATTTTGCCGCAAAAGCGTCACTGGGCTTTGGAACAGCCCTCCGACGTGATCTTTTCAAGCATATCAATTCACTGTCCTATGCGGAAATAGACAGCGTTGGAAGTCATACCCTCGTCACAAGAATGACAGCGGATATCAATACCGCTCAGCAGGGCGTGAATATCCTCCTTCGTCTGTTTCTTCGTTCGCCTTTTATCGTTTTAGGCTCAATCATAATGGCATTCTCTATCTCAGTGAAGCTTACCCTTATCTTCCTGATAATCGCCCCTTGCCTTGCTTATGTCATCTATCTTATAATGCACATCACTATACCGCAGTATAAGAATATCCAGAAAAAGCTGGATAAAACTAACCTTATGACAAGCGAAACTCTCACAGGCGCAAGAGTTATCAGAGCCTTTTCACGTCAGAAAGACGAGGAAAAAGAGTTCGCTGATAATACCGAAGAGCTCAAACGCCAGCAGATTATCGCAGGAAGAATTTCCGCCCTTATGAACCCTGCCACCTATGTTATCGTAAACTTCGCTATCATCGCTATCATTTGGTTTGGCGGCAAAGCGGTTTATACAGGCTTTATCTCACAGGGCGAAGTGATAGCCCTTGTAAACTATATGAACCAGATACTCTTAGCACTCCTTGCTATGGCGATACTCGTTACAAATATCACCAAAATGCAGGCTTCCGCTATCAGAATAAATGACGTTTTCGCTGTGGAGCCAAGTGTATCCGATAAGGATAATAAGCCTGTCGCAACTGACGGTAACGCTCCATGCGTTGAGTTCAGAAACTGTTTCTTCTCGTACGCATCAGCCGAAGCCGACTCTCTTTCGGATATAAGCTTCAAAGCCATGAAAGGCGAAACTATCGGTATAATCGGAGGTACAGGTTCAGGTAAGACCTCTCTTATCAACCTTATCCCAAGATTCTATGATGTCCGTCAGGGCGAAGTCCTTGTTGACGGCGTTGACGTAAAAGAGTACCCATTCTCACAGCTCAGAGGCATGATAGGCATTGTTCCTCAGAAAGCCGTCCTCTTTAAGGGTACTATAAGACACAATATGCAGTGGCGTGATAAAAACGCCACGGACGAGGATATCTGGAACGCTCTTGACATTGCTCAGGCGAAAGATTTTGTTGAGAAAAAGCCTGATAAGCTTGACGAGATGATACTTCAGGAGGGCAAAAACCTCTCAGGCGGTCAGCGTCAAAGACTTACCATGCAAGAGCATTGGTTGGTGATCCTGAGATACTCATTCTCGATGACTCAGCCTCCGCCCTTGACCTTGCCACAGATGCAAGGCTCAGAAAAGCTATCCACGAAAAAACAAGCGGTATGACCGTTTTCATAGTTTCACAGAGAATCTCATCTATAAAAAGTGCCGATAAGATAATCGTTCTTGACGATGGTAAAATAGCAGGTATCGGCACTCATTCAGAGCTTTATAACGGCTGCGAGGTATATAAAGAAATATGCCTTTCACAGCTTTCAGAAAAGGAGGCGCAGGCAAATGGCTAAGCAAAGCACAAAAAACAAGCTTGATACCTCAGCTCTCAGACCGCTTCTCAAATACGCAAAACCGCATATGTGGCTGTTCATACTGTCCATGGTCTTTGCGGTCATAGCAGTTGCCACCACACTTTATGCACCAATCCTCGTCGGCAATGCTGTTGACCTTATCATAGCCAAGGGACTTGTAGATTTTGACGGAATTATCAATATCATCATCAAGCTTGGCGTAACAGTCACCGTAACAGGCATTGCCCAGTGGCTCATGTCACTTTGTACAAATAAGATAACCTATTGCGTGGTAAGAGATATCCGAAACGATGCTTTCGCAAAGCTCCAAAAGCTACCCCTTTCTTATATCGACTCCCACCCTCACGGTGATATAATCAGCCGTATAATCTCCGACTTGGAGCAGGTGTCAGACGGACTTCTCATGGGCTTTTCACAGCTCTTTACAGGCGTGTGTACAATTTTCGGTACACTTGGATTCATGCTCTCCATCAACGTGAAAATAACCCTTATCGTGGTTATCCTAACTCCGCTTTCCCTATTTGTCGCAAGATTTATCGCCAAGAACACATTCAAGCTTTTCCACCAGCAATCAGTTGCAAGAGGCGACATGACCAGCCTTGTTGAGGAAATGACAGGCAATCAGAAGGTAGTAACAGCATTCGGCTATCAGGAAGAAGCTGAGGAGCAGTTTGAAGAAGTAAACCTCAAGCTTCAAAAGGTGGGACTTAACGCCACATTCTTCTCATCACTCACCAACCCATGCACACGTTTTGTAAACAACCTTGTCTACATGGCTGTCGGTATCGTAGGCGCACTCTCCGTAATAAAAGGCGTTGGCTTTACTGTTGGTAACCTTAGCTGTTTCCTCACTTATGCAAATCAGTATACAAAGCCTTTCAATGAAATATCAGGAGTTATCACCGAGCTTCAAAGTGCATTCGCTTCTGCAAAGCGTGTCTTTGAGGTCATAGACGAAACAGAGGAGATATCTGACAGCCCTAACGCTACTGTTCTTACCTCCGTTGACGGCACATTAGACGTTGACAACGTGTCCTTCAGCTATGTGCCTGATGTGAAGCTTATCGAGAATTTTAACCTCCATGTAAAGAGCGGTCAGCGTACAGCTATCGTAGGACCAACAGGCTGCGGCAAGACCACCATGATAAACCTCCTTATGAGGTTCTATGATACCGACAGCGGCGAGATACGCATAAGCGGCGAGCCTATAAAGGATTGTACCCGTGATTCCATGAGAAGTATGTACGGCATGGTCTTGCAGGAAACGTGGCTGAAAACAGGCACCATAAGAGAGAACCTCTGTTACGGCAAGCCTGACGCCACCGAGGAAGAAATGATAGCCGCCGCCAAGTCAGCCCATTGTCACGGCTTTATAAAGCGTCTGCCAAAGGGCTATGATACCGTTATTTCAGACAGCTACAGCACTATCTCCGCAGGACAGAAACAGCTTCTCTGTATCGCACGAGTAATGCTCTCTCTGCCGCCAATGCTCATTCTGGACGAAGCTACATCGTCTATAGATACCCGTACGGAGATATTGGTACAGCGTGCCTTTGAGAAAATGATGCAGGGCAGAACGAGCTTTATAATTGCCCATAGACTTTCTACTATCAAGAACGCAGATACTATCATAGTAATGGATTCGGGACACATAGTAGAGCAGGGAAGTCATGATGAGCTTATGGCAAAGAACGGCTTCTATGCCGATCTCTATAACTCACAGTTTGCTGTGACCTGATCCCGACGTTTGTTTATAAAAACCTGATATAGGGGCGGCCTTTGGTCGCCCTTTTGTATTTTGCCCTATTTTTTATCCCGTCCGTCTTTTTGATCCCTCCATTACCCCACCCTTATTTTTATCATAAAAATTATTGACTTTTATCTTAAAATTGTTGTATAATGTTATATATTTCACGGGATATACACAATCGTGTTTTATAATGTATAGTAACGAAAACCTAAGGAGTGCCTATGTTCGGATATGTCCGCCCTTTCAAACCCTATATGCGAATGTTTGAATATGATATCTATAAAGCTGTCTATTGCGGACTCTGTAAGGATATGGGTAGGCGCTATGGCTTTGTGACACGCTTTACCCTTAGCTACGATTTCGCATTTCTCTCCCTTATGGATCTCTCTGTGAGGGGAGTTAAGCTTGACGCAGAAAAGCAACGCTGTATCGCACACCCTCTTAAAAAGACCATGTGCGCAAAGTGTACCTGCGATCTTAAATATACGTCCTCAGCCGCAGTGATACTCACATATCATAAGCTCCGTGACGATATAGCCGATAAAGGGCTAAAAGGCAAGCTTGCCGCATTTGCACTTCTGCCTTTTTTCAAAAAGCCCTATAAGAAAGCGGCTCGCCTTTATCCGGATCTTGCCCCTACCGTTGAAAACGCAATGGAATTGCAAAATAAAATAGAGCGTGAAAAAACAGCAGGCATCGACCTTGCCTGCGAGCCTACCGCACTTATGATGCAAGCCGTTGCAGGCGGACTTACAAGCAAGCATGACCAACGCCGACCGCTCCTTGAACGGTTCGGCTACCTCCTCGGCAGATTTATCTATATCTGCGACGCTCTGGACGACCTGCCGGACGACCACGAGAGTGAAAGCTACAATCCGCTCCTTGCAAAATTTCCAACCACCGAGGGCATAAATGCGGACTATCTCAAAAAAGTCCACGCCTTTTGTGATGATAGCATAAATTTCACCCTGGGTGAAATGGCAGATATCTATGTGAAGCTCGACCTTGAGCGATATCGTGATATACTTGATAATATCGTGTATCTTGGGCTGAAAAATGTCTATACTCAAATAAGAAGCGGAAAATTCCGCAATAACAGGAAAGGAAATAACGATCAATGATCTCCAAAGACCCTTATAAAATTTTAGGTGTATCCCCAACAGCTTCAGACGCTGAAATAAAATCAGCTTATAAAGAGCTTGTGAAAAAATATCACCCCGACCAGTATCAGGATAACCCCCTAGCTGACGTAGCTGAGGAGAAAATGTCCGAGATAAACGCCGCCTATGACCAGATCATGACCTCAAGACGTGGGGGAGGATACCAGTCCGCAGGAAGCGGCTATGACGGCTATGCTTCCTCACAGGGCTTTGACTCAGGCTATATCAGAAGCCTTATCCAAAGCGGAAGCTATACTCAGGCAGATCAGATACTTGATAATGTGTCCTCCTCGGAAAGAAATGCCGAGTGGTATTTCCTCAAAGGCACTATCTGCCACCGCAGAGGCTGGCTCAATGAGGCTTATAACAACTTCACAAGAGCCGTCCAGCTCGACCCAAGTAACATGGAGTATCAAAGCGTGCTGGCCCAGATGAACAGACAGCGAAGCGGCTATATGAGCGGCAACCCAACTCAGGGCTACCGAGCGGGCGGCATGAGCGGCCCTGACTGCTGTTCCTCACTTTGCTGTGCAGACTGCTGCTGTGAAATGATGGGTGGCGACCTTATACCGTGCTGCTAAAGACCCATGAGAAATAAAATAGCTTTTCGAGTGGCGCTTGGCGGCATATGCTCTGCTGTCTGCCTGCTTTTGATGTTTTCAAGCAGCTTTTTGCCCATGCTCGATTATACTATCCCTACATTCGCCGGCTTCATGATGGTTGTGATGATAGTGGAGGTGGATAAAAACTGGGCGATAGCCACCTATTGTGCAGTGAGCCTGCTGAGCATTTTCGTGACCCCAAATTACGAAGCAACCCTGCTTTTCATACTGTTCATGGGGTATTATCCAATACTTAAATATTATCTCGACCAAAAGAAAAACCGCCTGTTGGTGTGGGCAATAAAGCTTGCAGTGTTCAATGTGGCGATAGTCATATTCTTTTTGGCTTTTCAGTATATCTTTACTTCGGTGGATATGCTCGAGGGCATGGAGATGTTTGGCAAGTATGCCGTGCTTGTTCTGTGGGCGGCGGCAAACCTGTTTTTCTTTATTTATGACTATGCCCTCACACAGCTGACAGATATGTACATAAATTGGTTTAGGAAAAAAATACTCAGAAGAAAATGACGGTGACGTTTTTATGAACGAAGAACAAGAGAAAGAAATATTAAACGAGGCGAAAATACAAACTGCAAGGCACAAGAAAAAAATACAGATAATAAGCCTTGTTGCAATAATAGCGGTCATAGTAATGGCTACAGTGGCGTGTATACCTCTTATAAAAGCACTTCACAGCGAGGCAGGTATTGCAGCCTTGGAGCGTAAGCTTGATAACTACAGTGGCATTGTGGGAGTGCTTATCTTTACTTTCATACAAGCTCTTCAAGTGGTCATAGCGGTCATACCGCCTATACAAGTGGTGGGTGGAGTGCTGTTCGGCTGGTTCTGGGGCGGTTTGCTATCATTCTTGGGTACGCTCCTTGGCACAATGGCAATATTCGTGCTTGTGAAAAAATTTGGCAGACCGATAGTGGAAGCCTTTGTTGACGAGAAACAGCTAAAAAAATTCAAATTCCTGCAAAATGAGAAAAAGCTAACCGTTATCCTTATAATCCTCTATCTCATACCGGGAATACCCAAGGACGTTATCTCATATATCGTCCCCCTGACTCCCATAAGCAAGAAGGATTTTTTCTATTATGTCATGCCTTGCAGACTTCCGGCAATAATGCTCTCCACGATTTTGGGGAGCAATGTAAAAAGCGGTAACTTCACGGTTGCACTTGTGGTGCTTGGAGTAGCTCTAGTAGCAGGTATCGTTGGCTTTTTGTTCAAAGATGTTATAGTGAATAAAATGAAACAACATAAGAAGAACAAATAAGTAAAGTTGCACAAAGTTGAGTTTAGATGAAAAAAATATAAAAAAGTGCTTGACAAAAGGCTCTTGTAGTGGTATAATAAATATCGTTGATTGAGCGGTAAGCTTGAAAGACCACCAAAAAAGCCTGGTCAGGCAGTATGCGGGTGTAGTTCAGTGGTAGAACTCCAGCCTTCCAAGCTGGTCATGTGGGTTCGATTCCCATCACCCGCTCCAATATATCTTAAACTTTTATCCGAGTTTGAGGTATCAATGAGTACAGTATGCGTCATTAGCTCAGTTGGATAGAGCAACCGCCTTCTAAGCGGTAGGTCACTGGTTCGAATCCAGTATGGCGTACCATTAAACTCGTTCCAGATGAAAGTCTGCTGCGAGTATTTTCTTCTAATATGTATGGTGGGTATAGCGTAGCTGGCCTAACGCGTCAGTTTGTGGCACTGAAGACCGTGAGTTCGAATCTCACTACCCACCCCACTGAATACGTTCTGCGTTAAGCAGAGCGTATTTTTTTTTACATATCGCAGGGCGACCTTTGGTCGCTCGTTTTTTTTATATACCACCGACAATGACCTATATCCTACCGACTTGGATTATTATATCCCACCTGCAAATAGACAGAAAAAGGACGGCAACTTAAAAGCTGCCGCCCAGATCCAGAGGTTATATATTTTATAAAGCGAAATTTTTGTTGTAAACAGCCTCGGCTATCCTGAATGTTTCGTCATCAAGTGCAGGAACAGCGTCAGCAGTGATCAAGGCTGCACCTCTCTCAAAAGCGTCCTCCGCAATGCCATCGGCACCATGCTGAATAACAACGCTTCTTAACTCAGAGCAATCCACGAAAGCCTTTGCACCAAGCTTCTTTACAGATGATGGGATAACAACTTCTCTCAAAGTCTTACAGCCACGGAAAGCCTCGCTTCCAACATAAGCGATCTTGCCTGATATCCTCACCGTCTTAACTACAGTATTCTGAGCAAACGCTCTCTTGCCTATCCTGCTAACGGAATCAGGAAGATAAACGTTCTCGAGCTTCTCACAAAGTGCAAATGCACACTCGCCTATCTTTCTTACAGATCCTGCGAACTCAACCTTTTTCAGAGCAGAGCAGCCGAAGAATGCGTAGTCGCCAACAGCCTCGATTCCAAATGGTATAGAGATCGCTTCCAGACCTGAGCAGAATGTGAAAGCATTCTCTGCGATCTCGATCATAGCTGCCGGTATCTCAAGCTCTCTCAGAGAAATGCAGTTCTGGAAAGCTCCATTTCCTATGGAAACTATATTTTCATTAAGATAAATTTCTTTCATTGAAGAGCAAAAGCCGAATGCAGACTCACCGATCTCTCTTACGCTCTCGGGCAGGTCAGCTCTCTCCAAACTGTCGCAATTGTAGAATGTGAATGGCAGTATCCTTTCCACACCGTCAGGTATAGTCGCAAATCTCAGAGATTCACAACCGCAGAATGCCATCTCACCAATAAACCTTACGCTCTCAGGTATAGTCACATTCACCAGTGAACAGCATTTGTAAAATGCCTTTCTTCCGATGACAACAACGTCCTTTGAGATAACAGCGCATTTAAGGTCGTAAAGATGTGCGAAAGCACCGCCTGCAACAGCTATGACCTTTTTGCCACGAAGCTCAAAAGGAAGCTCCAGCACTTCGATATGGCTGTCACCGCAGTATCCGGTAATAATACACATATCGTCAGCTGTAACATATTTAAAACAGCCCGAGATCTTCTCGCTGCTGATACTGCTGCTTGCAGTTACACCAACGCTCTCAAGTGCTTCTTTGAAACCATTGTCGCCCATAAAATTAATGCTTTTCATCAGCGTGACCTCCATTATACCCACTATAAATATATACCTCGTAACTGAACTTAAACGTTTTCTGTATTTTCTAATGAAATTATACTACAGTAAACTATTTTTGTCAATGGTATTCGCAATATTTTATTTATAAAAAATTAATTTTCAGAACTTTTTCACTGATTGTGAACGGCTTTTTTGTCACTTTTCACAATTAATTTACGCAAAATAATTTTAGTTTTCACATATCGTTCTCAACCTTTGAGAATACTGTAATTTTATAGTAGCAAACGTTTTCGCAAATGACACAAAAAGCTAATACCAGTTTATAGAATTTGCTTGATTAATCGAACCAAACCATAAGATGATGTTTTTCTTATATTTGTAAGATTGTCATAAATTATATTTAT